>NZ_LZKY01000293.1:0-4875 GCF_001673055.1 Mycobacterium sp. 1245801.1 | reverse complement strand
CGAATGGATCTCGCGTGGTCGCTGGCCGAACGCTGGACTCGGGACGGCCGGCCCGCCGGGATCGGCGGCGCGGTGGAGTTCCGCACCGACGTGTTCGACACCGCCACCATCGAAGCCCTGGTGTGCCGGCTGCATCGGGTGCTGACGGCCATCACCGCCGACCCCACCGCGCGGTTGTCGTCGATCGACGTGCTGGGCGCCGACGAGCACGCCCGCCTCGATGCGATCGGCAACCGGACGGCGCTGACGCGCGAGGCGCACCCACCCGCGTCGATCCCGGAGGTGTTCGCTGAGCATGTCGCGCGCGCGCCCGAGGCGGTGGCCATCACCGACGGATCGTGTTCGTGGACCTACCGTGAACTCGACGAGTCCGCGAACCGGTTGGCGCACTTGCTCGTTCACCACGGCGCGGGACCGGGCCAGTGCGTGGCGCTGCTCGTCGAACGCTCCGCCCGGGCCGTCGCCGCGATCCTGGCCGTGCTCAAGACCGGCGCCGCGTACCTGCCGATCGACCCGGCGCTGCCGGCGGCCCGGATCGACTTCATGCTCACCGATGCCGCACCGACGGTCGTGCTCACCACCGCCGAGTATCGTTCGCGCTCGGGAGATCTCGGCCCGCTCGTCATCGACATCGACGACCCGGAGGTCCACCGCCAGCCTGCGACGCCGCTGCCAGCACCGGCGCCGCAGGGCGTCGCCTACACGATCTACACCTCGGGCACCACCGGTGTCCCCAAGGGGGTGGCCGTGACCCACGGCAACGCCACCCAGCTGTTCGCCTCGCTGGGCGCCGCCGGCCTCCCCGCGGCGCCGGGGAAGGTGTGGAGCCAATGCCACTCGCTGGCTTTCGACTTCTCGGTGTGGGAGATCTTCGGTGCGCTGCTGCACGGCGGACGGGTGCTGGTGGTGCCCGACGAGGTGGTGCGCTCGCCGAAAGACCTGCACGCCTTGCTCGTCGCCGAACGCGTCGACATGCTGACCCAAACGCCGTCCGAGGTGGGGATGCTCGGCACGGAGGGGCTGGAGTCGACGGTGCTGGCCGTCGCGGGCGAAGCCTGCCCCGTCGAAGTGGTGGACCGCTGGGCGGCCGGACGCGTGATGGTCAACGTCTACGGCCCCACCGAGATCACGATCGTCGCGGCCGTCAGCGCCCCGCTCGCCCCGGGACCCGAGGCGCCGCCGATCGGTTCGCCGGTGGCGGGCGCCGCGTTGTTCGTGCTCGACGGGTGCCTGCGGCCGGTGCCCGCGGGTGTGGCCGGCGAGTTGTATGTGGCCGGTGCCGGCGTGTCGACCGGCTACCTGGGCCGGGCCGGCCTGACCGCGTCGCGGTTCGTGGCCTGCCCGTTCGGCGGGACGGGGGCGCGCATGTATCGCACCGGGGACCTGGCCTGGTGGGGCGCGGACGGGCAGCTCCGGTATGTCGGGCGCGCCGACGAGCAGGTCAAGATCCGCGGCTACCGCATCGAACTCGGCGAGATCCAGGCCGCGCTGGCCGGGCTGGCCGGCGTGGAGCGGGCGCTGGTGATCGCCCGCGAGGACCGCCCGGGCGACAAGCGGCTGGTGGGGTACATCACCGGCACGGCCAACCCGGCAGAGATCCGCACGGTGCTGGCCGAGCGCCTGCCCGCCTACATGGTGCCGTCCGCGGTGGTGGTGTTGCCGGCACTCCCGTTGACACCGAGCGGCAAGCTCGACATCCGCTCGCTGCCGGCGCCCGACTACGGCACCGAGGACTACCTGGCCCCGGCCACCGCCGTGGAGGAGATCCTGGCCTGGCTGTACGCCCAGGTGCTCGGCTTGGAGCGGGTCGGGGTCTCCGAATCGTTCTTCGACCTGGGTGGGGATTCGCTGTCGGCCATGCGCCTGGTCGCCGCGATCTACAACGCCCTCGATGTCCACCTGCCGGTGCGCGCCGTCTTCGAGGCGCCGTCGGTGCGCGCCCTGAGCCAGCAGCTCAACGCCGAACACGGTGCGGCAGAGGGTCTTCGCGCCGACTTCGCGTCCGTGCACGGCCGCGACGCGACCGAGGTGTACGCCAGCGACCTGACGCTGGACAAGTTCATCGACGCCCCGACGCTGTCGACCGCGCCGGCGCTGCCGGCCCCGCGCGGCGACCTGCGCACGGTCCTGCTGACCGGGGCCACCGGCTTCCTCGGTCGCTACCTGGTGCTGCAGTGGCTGGAACGGCTGGAACTGGCGGACGGAAAGCTGATCTGCCTGGTGCGGGCCACCTCCGACGAGGACGCGCGCCGCCGGCTCGAAAAGACCTTCGACAGCGGCGATCCGGCGCTGCTGCGGTATTTCCACGAACTCGCCGACGACCATCTCGAGGTGATCGCCGGTGACAAGGGTCGCGCGAACCTCGGCGTGGACGAACCGACCTGGCAGCGGCTGGCCGACACCGTCGATCTGATCGTGGACTGCGCGGCCGTCGTCAACGGCGTGCTGCCCTACAGCGAGCTGTTCACCCCCAACGTCGCGGGCACCGCCGAGCTGATCCGGCTGGCGGTCACCACCAAACTCAAGCCGTACACCTACGTGTCGACGGCCAACGTCGGTGACCAAATCGAGCCGGCGGCGTTCACCGAGGACGCCGACGTCCGGACGGCCGGCCCGATTCGCACCGTCGACGGCAGTTACGGCAACGGCTACGGCAACAGCAAGTGGGCGGGCGAGGTGCTGCTGCGCGAGGCCAACGACCTGTGCGGGCTGCCGGTTTCGGTGTTCCGCTGCGACATGATCCTGGCCGCCACCACCTATCGGGGCCAGCTGAACCTGTCGGACATGTTCACCCGGATGGTGCACAGCGTGGTGGCCAGTGGCGTCGCGCCGCGCTCGTTCTATGCGCTCGACGCGCGCGGTAACCGGCAACGCGCGCACTTCGACGCGCTGCCGGTCGAGTTCGTCGCCGAGGCGATCGCCACGCTGGGCGCCCAGGTGATGGACGGGTTCGAGACCTACCACGTGATGAATCCGCACGACGACGGCATCGGCCTCGACGAGTACGTCGACTGGCTCATCGAGGCCGGCTACCCGATCGAGCGGGTCGACGACTTCACCGAATGGCTGCAGCGGATGGAGACCGCCCTGCACGCCCTGCCCGAGCGGCAGCGCCACCAGTCGGTGCTGCAACTGTTGCAGCTGCGCAACGCCTTGCACGTGCCGCCGGCGGATCCCGCCCGCGGGTGCCTGGGGCCGACGGAGCGTTTCCGCGCCGCGGTGCAGGAAGCCAAGATCGGTCCCGATAACGACATTCCGCAGATCAGCCCGTCGGTGATCGTCAAATACGTGACCGACCTGAAGCTGCTCGGTCTGCTCTGAAATCCGTTGGACGATAGCGGTTTTCGCTGCCGCGATCAAACCCGTCGTCGCCGCGGCGTCGGCTGGCTACCATGACGGGAGAACGCGACGGTCCCGCCCGCACGGAGGAGTGCTCATCCGATGACAACAGCGCGCCTGCCTCAACTGCCACTCGACGAAGCCAAGGCCGCGGCCGACGAGGCGGCCGTCCCCAACTACATGGCCGAACTCAGCATCTTTCAGGTGCTGCTCAACCATCCGCCGCTGGCGCGCGGCATCAACGACCTGCTCGCCACCATGCTCTGGCACGGCGCCCTCGATTCGCGGTTGCGTGAGTTGGTGATCATGCGGATCGGCTGGCTCACCGGCTGCGATTACGAGTGGACCCAGCACTGGCGCGTCGCATCGCGGCTCGGCGTGCCGGCTGATGATCTGCTGGGCGTGCGGGATTGGCAGAACCACGCCGGGTTCGGGGTCGTCGAGCGGGCCGTGCTCGCCGCCACCGACGACGTGGTGCGCGACGGCGCGGTGAGCGCCGCGAACTGGGCGGCATGTGAGCGCGAATTCGGCGGTGACACAACGGTTCTCGTCGAACTGGTCACGGTCATCGGGGCCTGGCGGATGGTCGCCTCGATCCTGCAGAGCCTGGAGGTGCCGCTGGAGGAGGGCGTGGCGAGCTGGCCGCCGGACGGCCGGTCGCCCCGGGCTTAGGGGCGGGTCACCCCCATCGGCTTAGGGGCGATCGCGAGCGCGGCGCGGCCGGGCGAAGCGGGTCGCTCCCATCGGCTTAGGGGCCTTAGCCCCGCGGCGCGCACCTGAGTTGCGTACTCCCCGTGGCCGATTGACTTCGCAATCGATAGCTTTTAGCGTCGGGCGATGAGAACCAGGGTCGCCGAGATGCTCGGAGTCGAATTCCCGATCTGCGCCTTCAGCCACTGCCGTGACGTGGTGGCCGCGGTGACCAACGCCGGGGGCTTCGGTATCCTGGGCGCCACCGCGCACAGCCCGCAGCGGCTACAGAGCGAGCTGGCCTGGATCGAGGAGCGGACCGGGGGCAAGCCCTACGGGGTCGACCTGTTGTTACCGCCCAAATACGTCGGCGCCGAGCAGGGCGGCATCGACACCAGCCAGGCTCGCACCCTGTTGCCCGACGAGCACCGCGCCTTCGTCGACGACCTGCTGGCCCGCTACGGGGTCACCGCGCCCGCCGCGGAGCCGCGCCGCTCCCTCGGCGGCCTGAACATCTCGCCGAAGACCTACGAGCCGCTGCTCGACGTCGCCTTCTCCAACAACATCCGGCTGATCGCCAGCGCGCTCGGGCCGCCCCCGGCGGACCTCGTCCAGCGCGCGCACGACCGCGACGTGCTGGTGGCCGCGCTGGCCGGCACCACCCGGCACGCGCAGCGGCACGCCGCCGCGGGCGTCGACCTGATCGTCGCGCAAGGCACCGAGGCCGGCGGTCATACCGGTGAGGTGGCGACCATGGTCCTGGTGCCCGAGGTCGTCGACGCCGTGGCGCCGGTGCCCGTCCTGGCCGCCGGAGGGAGCGGCCGCGGTCGCCAGATCGCGGCGGCG
>NZ_LZKY01000292.1:0-7700 GCF_001673055.1 Mycobacterium sp. 1245801.1 | reverse complement strand
ACCCACTCGCCGCGATGCCGAAAACCCGACGCGGTCGAACCGGTGTCCACGGGCACCACCGCGCCCCGTTGCGGCGCAACGCCTTTGGACCTGGCGGTGTAGGCGGCGCGCAAATCGGTCTGGTCCGGCAGCGGTCCATTGGTCAGCTGGCCCCAGGCGGCGGAGACGGTCGGAAAATATCCCAGCCACGCGTTGATGGTCAGGCCCGCGCTCAACAGGCAGAACGATGCCGCGAACACGCACACATTGCGTCGCCACCACCCGGCGCGGCGCCAGCTGGCGACTGCGACCGCGACGGCCGAGCCCGCCAACGTGGTCCACAGCCACATTTGCCATGGCGGCGGTTCGCTGGCCAGCCCGAGGGTGCTGTAGTACCAGTGCGTCGCGGCGCCGGTGACAGCGCCGACCGCCGCGACCAGCGGGACCCGCCGGCTCCACCAGCGCCGCCCCCGCCAGGCGATGGAGTAGGCCAGCGCCGCAACGGTCATGACTTCGACGGCAAGGGGGAGCGCCCCGTGCATCAGCGAAACGCCGCCGCCCGCACCGGTTTCCTGCGCCGCACGCGCCAACAGTGACTCGGCGCTCAGCGCGACCGCCCGCATCGCGCGCCGCGGTCAGACATCGGCGATGTCACGGCGGTCAGGCATCGGGGCGCGAGACGTCACCTCGCCACGCGCCCGTCTCGCCCGGTTGGCTTTCGATGAACTTCTTGAAGCGCTCCAAATCACCGTGGACCCGGGCCTTGAGGATGCCGAGTTTGTCGGCGGCGTTCTCGAGGAAACCCTCGGGATCGACGTCCATCTGAGTGGTCACACGCGTCTTGTCGTCGTCCAGGCGATGGAAGGTGACGACGCCCGCGTGCTCGGGACCGCTGTCAGACTTCCACGCCACCCGCTCCTCGGGGTGCTGCTCGGTGATGGTGGCGTCGAACTCGCGCGAGATCGGTCCCACCTTGATGCGCCAATGTGTATGGGTGGCGTCGGTTTGCTGAACCTGCTCGACGCCTTCCATGAACTCCGGGAAGGACTCGAACTGGGTCCATTGGTTGTAGACGGTGCCGATCGGCTGGTTGACATCGATTGAGGCGGTAGTGGTGCTCACGGCTTCTCCCTGTTGTTCAAACGTATGGCTGTACTACCCGCGCCGGTTCGCCAGAAACGTCGGGGTTGCTTTCAGGCGTGCCGCAGCACCAGTAACTCGCCGGTCAACATTCCGTTGGCAGGAGCGGTGGTCGGCGGCGGCGACGGGCGATGATTCAGCTGGCGCAATATGCGGTGGTTGCTGGTAACCCCGCCATACTCGATTGCGCCGTATTCCCCGGGGGTTGCTGGTTACGCGCTAGGGACACGGCCCGGCCACTTCACCCATACAAGGGGGCAAGGGAAAGCACAAGCCGGACGAGTTCGGCTTGGCGGTGTGTGCCGGTCTTCTCGAAGACGTGTCGAAGGTGGGTCTTGACCGTCGTTACGGACACCGACAACTCCTCGGCGATCGGGTTCAAACCTTCGGCTCGTGTCACCATCAGCGCGATTTGGGCTTCGCTCTTTGTCAGACCATACAAGCGCCGCAAAAGCATCGCAGGAGGTTCGGTTTCTCGTTCGGGGTCGATGATCACGACGATCACTCGCCCGTACCGCGGGGAGCTAACGGTCCTCGGGTCGATCGGTAGTACGTGAACGATGTAAGGTCGCCGCCCGGAGGGCCTGGCGCAAACGAATGACCCGCCCCAGATGTCTTGGGTGTGGGAATCGAGTGCAGCCGCGATGCCTTCTTGCAGCATCGCGTCGGCTCGTCGTGTTGCGGCTTCCAGGCGTCCCTTGCGGATCCGCAGTCCGTCGTCTGAGCGCAGCACGCGCTCGGCCGCAGGGTTGGTATAGATGGGCCTGCTTCCGGGCGCAAGGATGACGATAGCCTGTCTGGCATTCTCGCTGGCCCAGACGAGGTCGCCACCGCGATGGGCGATGTCGGAGACGTGCAGCTGCATCCGCAGGGCTTGTTCGAAGTGGGGCACCAAATGCCGCGCTAACGCCACATTTTCCGCGGTGTCGAACCGTTCCGACCGTCTGGGCGTCGCTAGGGCAAGACTCGTGGCGCTTGGAGAATCGCTAAGACGGACGAACATTCCATCCTCGAAACCGTTGGGGCGGGCCCAATCCGTTGCGAATTCGCACCGTTCATAGGGCCACATCAGTTCCGCGCCGGGGCGCACAACACCCACCGGGCCGCTCTGGACCGCCGACAGCACATGGTCGAGTCGGGCAAAGTGCTCGGCATAGCTCTTGGCTGCGTCGGCTGGAATCTCGGCGTGTTTGATGATGCGTGTGGCGCCGTCGCTGACCACTAACGCCGCGCTCACACTGCCCCCAAATGCGCGGCCGACATCAGCCATGGTCACGTCCCAGCGTTCGGGAGTGATGACCGCGGAGTAAACCCCCGAAACTATCCGCGAGAACTCATCGAGTGTGGCCATCTTCGGCGTCCCGGTACCACCGCTGATGCTGCATATGCCCGTCCTGTGATTGGTCCGCAAAGCCTAACGCAAATCTCCTCCGTTTGGATGAGGCATCTCCGCATCGCGGCAGCGCTAATTAGCAGGAGGGCCGGTACAGGAGTCGACCGGCCGCATCTGGAGGAGCGGGGATGAAGTGCCTGGTGGCCGCTGATGAAGATCATCGTCACCGGCGGCAACAGCGGAGTCGGCCGGGCGACGGCTGCGGCGCTGGCCGCTACCGGTCACAGCGTGATAATCGCCTGCCGATCCCGGCCAACGCGGCACGAGCCAACATCGCGGCGGTCAGCACCGACCTGCCCGCCGGAACCTATCGGGCGCCTCGGTTCAACCAGTGGGGAAAGCCCGAGGCGACCAAAGTGCGGGAGAAGGCGTGCGACCCGGTGATGGCCCGCCGATTGTGGAAAGTGTTGGCCGACTTGACCGGCTGTGATTGGCCGGCACCGCACCGACGCAACGAAAGGCCGGCTGTCCCATGAAATTCTCACTCGCCCTGCCCAACTCAGTGCGCGTCAAGGCGCTCACGCAGCCCTGGGAACTCGGTGTGACCGGCGCTGATCAAACCGTCATGGCCAAACGCGTCGATGAACTCGGCTACGACATGATCGTCGTTCCCGAACACTTCATCGTCCCCAAATCACACGTCGAGCTATCCGGGCCACACTACTTTCACTCCACGGTGGCCCAGGCCTTCATCGCCGGCGCCACCCAACGCATTCGGGTCAATTCATTCGTCACCATCCTCCCGCTGCAGCATCCCGTCGTCATGGCCAAAGCGCTGTCAACCGCGGACTGGATGAGCAATGGCCGCATCACCGTTACCTTCGGAGTCGGTTGGGACGCAGAAGAATTCGATATACTCGGGGTACCCTTCGGTGAACGTGGCCGGATAGCCGATGAATACCTCGCCGCCATCCTCGAACTGTGGACCAGCGAAGCGCCCAGCTTCGACGGCCACTACGTCTCCTTCAAAGACGTGGCGTTCGAACCGAAGCCGGTGCAAAAGCCACATCTGCCGGTCTGGATCGGCGGCGATGCAGAGCCGGTGCTCAAACGCGCCGCGCGTTTCGCCTCGGGCTGGTCGCCGTTCCTGACCAAACCCGAGGACATCCCCACCAAACTCGACTTCATCAAATCCCAACCCACCTACGACGGCCGCGACTTCGAAGTGGTCTACGGCCTTGGTACCTCGCGCGTCGGCGAAGGCCACGTCGTCATCGACGATCCCACCCAGCGGCCCGGGATGAGCGCCCAGGAAATCATCGACCAGCTCGGCTGGTTCGCGGAACTGGGCGTGACGATGACCGGGCTCCCAGTCCCACCGGTCAGTGACGTCAACGCCTACCTCGACTACGCACAATGGGTCATCGAAGACATCAAACCGAAACTGCAATAGCCGCAGAAGGATTCACGGTGGGGCGTCAGGCAGAGGTCTTGCACGGTGTCAACGAAATCGTCCCAAACTAGGGGGTGTATGGAACTGGACCGAGATAGTGCTGGCCTTGTCGTCAGTCACTCAATACTCTGGGCCTCGGACGTGCGTGGAGCATGAATCACCGGGGCACATGGACACCGGCGAGCGAGGTTATCCGACAGACGGACGGAGAACGAGATGAAGCGTGCGGCTGTTGTCGGGGGCGGACTAGCTGTACTGCCCAGGGTCGTTGGTTGAGATGTGACGACACGCTGTAGCGGTCGTTGATGGGTGAAGGTCTCCTGTCGTGGAGTGGAGCTGCTACCACTGCACCCACAACGAACAGGAGACCTTCGTGGTCCACGCTAACGCTGTTTTGACGCCTCGAGGTCGGTTGATGCTGGCTCGTCGTGTCGTTGAGGAGGGGTGGCCGATCGTTCGGGCCGCCGAGCATTTCCACGTGTCGTGGCCGACGGCGAAACGCTGGGCTGTGCGGTATGTGGCGATGGGCGAGGCCGGGATGACCGATCGCCCTAGTCGGCCCCATCACAGCCCTAACCGCACACCGCCGCCGGTCGTGCGCCGCATCGTGGAGTTGCGGTGGCGACATCGCCTCTCACCGCTGGCGATCGCGTCGCGGTTGTCGATGCCGGCCTCCACAGTGCACGCCGTGCTAGTGCGGTGTCGACTGAATCGCCTGTCGCACATCGATCTTCGCACTGGAGAGGTCATTCGACGCTATGAACACGACCGCCCCGGTGCGCTCATCCACGTCGATGTGAAGAAGTTGGGCAACATTCCCGACGGCGGGGGCTGGCGATTCGTGGGACGAGCTCAAGGATGGCAGAACCGACGTTCGATGCCCGACACCAAACGCAGTCGTTACCGCAACGAATTGATGGGGCATGGCTTCGTGCACACCGTGATCGATGACCACTCACGGGTGGCCTACGCCGAAATCCATGACGACGAAACTGCGGCCACGGCGATTGCGGTGTTGCGACGTGCCGTGGGCTGGTTCGCTGTGCGCGGCGTGAGGGTGCAGCGCGTGCTTTCCGACAATGGCTCGTGCTATCGCTCCCATGCCTGGCGCCACGCCTGCGCTGAGCTGCACATCGTGCCTAAAAGAACCCGCGCCTATCGGCCACAGACCAACGGCAAAATTGAGCGCTTCCACCGCACCATGACCGCCGAATGGGCCTTCGCCCGTCACTACCCCAACGAACGCACCCGCCGCTCAGCCCTCCCAGCCTGGCTGCATACCTACAATCACCACCGGCAACACTCAGCGATCGGCAAGACCCCGCCCATCACACGGTTGACCAACCTGCCTGGGCAGTACAACTAGCCGGCCTCAGCGCTGGCTACCGGCTACACCGGTTGGGTTGGGAAGTCACGGTTTTTGAATCGCTGGGCCGTGTCGGAGGACGGGTGTGGTCGGAGTCCGAGAATGGCTTCCTGTTCGACCTCGGTCCGACCATCGTCACCGACGGCTACAGCGAATACATGAAATTGGTTGCCGACGTGGGCTTGTCAGACCAGTTGGTCGATTGCCCGCCGGAAATCGCTGTGGCGGAAGGCAATAACCTTCACATCATCGACACGCATAAACCGCTCAGGTCATTTCTTTCAACCAAACTGCTATCCCCGACAACGAAACTGCGGCTACTGGCACGTGGACTGCGGCTGATCAAACCGCTGTACGGCATGAACCCCTACGACCTGAGGAACCGTGTCCAGTACGACACCGAATCGATCGAAAGCTACGTCGATCGTGTGTTCGGACGCGAGCTGAACGAAGCGTTCTTCGAGGGCGTGACACGGTCAATGGTGACCAGCACACCCGGCGATGCGTCGGTAGTCGGCTTCCTTGCCGGCGCGGTCACTGCGTCGGGCAAGATGCAGACCCTCACGGGAGGCCTGCAGCGACTACCCATCAAGGTGGCCGCGGAACTCGACGTGCGCCTCAACTCACCCGTCCGCGCTGTGCGCCGTACTGACCGCGGAGTGGAGGTTCGGTACCAGAACGGCTCGGGGACCGAGTGCCAGGAACGCGCAGACGCGTGTGTGATCGCCACGCCGTTCCTTGCCGCCGCTGACTTGTATCCACCACTGCAAGGACCGGGGGCCGACATGCTGAAAAGGGGGAAGGACACAGGTTGCTCCTCGGTGCAACTGACTTATTCCAGGCCCACCGAGAAGCAACCGTTCCTCGTGATGGTGCCCGCGGCCACTGCCCGTGAGATCAGCTCGTTGTATCTCGATCACGTCAAAGCACCCGACCGCGCACCCGCCGGTACCAGCCTCATCACCGCGTTCTTTCCTCACACCCCGGCTATCGACTTGTCGACCTGGAGTGACGATCGTTTGACGACGACGACGCGGGAGCTGATCGAGCGGATGTTCCCTGAACTTCGTGACCACTTTGTCACCACTCGCGTCACCCGCTGGACATATGCCGCCAATGAGGCCGAGGTGGGCTACTACAAGGCCCTGCAACGATTCCTCGATAACTATCCGGCCGACGAACCGGTACAAGTCGCTGGCGACTATATGGCCTTACCCTCGCAAGAATCCGCCGTCGTGGCCGGTGTCAAGGCAGCTCGGAAGATCCACGCGGCGCGGTAAGAACGCGCAGCACCAGCCCGCGCTGGTTGACCGCTCAACGCACGACCGTGGAGCTCTTACCGACGAGTTGCCTGGCAGCTCTGACGACCGGAACAAACTACCGAAATTTAGTTAGGGATCGGATGTCGACCGCAAATCTGCCGCCACGATTCGACTTCACTGATCCGAATCTTTTACGCGAGTAGGCTGCCGGACACAGAACTAGCCGAACTGCGCAGAGCAGCGCCGATCTGGTGCACAGCGAGCCGGCGATTCATTGCGCGCAGTTGTTGTTACAGACGATGTCCAAATGCTTGCAGAACGTCGAGACGCCAGTAGGGCAGAGGAGTGGGTCAGTACCAGGTCAGCATGTCGAGCAGTCGCGGACCGGTGGTTTGGTCGAGGTAGCCGCCTAGGGTGCCCTCGTTACCGCGCGCAGCTTGGGTAGAGCCTCGGATTCCGGGTTGTGCTGCGACCGTTAAGGAGCGTTGCCGCAATCTTGATCTCGCACTCTTACCGTGGATATACGAGATAACGCCTATTGGCGACCGAAATCCCGGGGGTTTACATGACGACCGCAATCACCGCGCTTGAGGCAATCGAGGATGCGGACGACGCGAACGATCTTCTTTTGGCGGTCGCAGCACTGAACGCATCTGCGCCCCTAGGGGGCACCATTCATGTCGACAAACCGCGCTGGCGCCTCACGGAAGAAGAGATCGTGGGCGCGTCGATGACGGTGATTTTGGTGTCGCTCATGGTGGTGATCAGCGTCGCCGTGGGCACGGCCTTGACAATGAGCTAGCGACCGGAGATTACTGATCCGGTCAACCCAGTCTCGCGCCGCTCACTTGATGTCGCAGCCCAATTGGCGTCGCGGCCGAGGTAGCACAGGATCTTGTCCACGTTGGACTGGGCGGGGCCATCGGTGGCGTGCGCGAAACGTGCGCCGGGGCCGTCTCGCGCCTCTCCCTCTGGGGCGAGGAGAGCCAAAGGCAGCGCAGCGTCGACCACCTCGTCGGCGAGAGTGAAGGGGATGCTTCGCGATTTCGCGACGTCCCAGCCGTGGACGACGTAGTCAACGAACTGAAAGCCGATGGCCACCGCGCCGGGGAACGTCGCATCGGGCCCGAAGTCGGGAAGGGTGAATGACGCGGCGAGTACGGCATC
>NZ_LZKY01000291.1:0-2867 GCF_001673055.1 Mycobacterium sp. 1245801.1 | reverse complement strand
CCCACCGCCACATCCGAACTCGCGCTGATCTTGGCCAGCAACACCGCCAGGGCGGCCTGCACCACCATGAAGCTCGTGGCGTTGTGCGCGTTGGCCACCGCCCGTACCCGCTGCTGCAACTCCGCCGGCCACTCCACCGCCACGCTGGCCCCGCCGAAGTCGGCCACCATCGGGTAGGGCCGGTCGGTCGGCAGTTCCAGCCGCTCGGGCATTCCGGCCAGGGTGTGTTCCCAATACCGCAACTGCCCGGCGATCAGGCTGTGCGGGTCCTGCAATTCGCCGAATTGCGCGCGCTGCCACAGTGTGTAGTCGACATACTGCACCGGCAGCGGCACCCAGCCCGGGGCCTGTCCGGCCACACGGCTGGCATAGGCCTCGCCCAGATCGCGCACCAGCGGCGTCAGCGACCACCCGTCGGCGGCGATGTGATGCAGCACGGCAACCAGCAGATACTCGTTGTCGTCCACCCGAAACAGCAGCGCCCGCAACGGGAGTTCGGTGGCCAACTCGAAGCGGTGGCCGACCACGGTGTCGATGGCCTTGCCCAGCCGGGCGGCCGACCACCCACGCGCATCGCTGATCTGCCATCCGAAGTCGGCCTCCCCGGCCTCGACCACCAGTTGCTGGGGTATGCCCTCGTGCGCCGGGAACAGGGTCCGCAGGCTTTCGTGGCGGGCCACGACGTCAGCCAGCGCGGCGCCGAACGCCGCGTCGTCGAGGCGCCCGTGCAGTTGCAGGGCGATGGCCATGTTGTGCACCGGCGAGGGCCCATGCAATTGGCCGATGAACCACAACCGCGACTGGGCGAACGACAACGGCACCACCGCCGGCCGCGCTGCGGCGACCAGGGGCGGGCGCCCGCCCCCATCGGCGCCCAGGCGGCCCGCCAGGCGGCGAATGGTGGGCGCTTCGAACAGGGCCCGCACGCCGAGGTGGACGTCGAGACCGGCGTTGATTTCCGCCACCAGCCGCATGGCCGACAGCGAGTCGCCACCGAGGTCGAAAAAGGAGTCGTCGATCCCGACGCGGTCGACGCCCAGCACGTGGGCGTAGATGTCGGCCATGGTCTGCTCGACGGCGGTGGCCGGGGCGCTGTATTGATCACGGCCGTGATAGTCCGGTGCCGGCAGGGCGCGGACGTCGAGTTTGCCGTTGGGTGTCAACGGTATTGCGTCGACGGCGATCACCGCGGCCGGTACCATGTAGGCCGGTAACCGCTCGGCCAGCCGGGCGCGGGCCTCGGCCGGATCGGCGGTGCCGGTGAGATAGCCGACGAGTCGCTTCTCGCCCGGCCGGTCCTCACGGGCGATCACCGCCGCCTGCTTCACCCCGTCCAATTGGGCGAGGGCGCTGTGTATTTCACCGAGCTCGATCCGATGGCCACGGATCTTGACCTGATCGTCGGCGCGCCCGAGGTAGTGCAGCTGACCGTCCGGGCCCCAACGCACCACGTCCCCGGTGCGATACATGCGCGTCCCGGTGCCGCCGAACGGGCAGGCCACGAACCGCGACGCCGTCAATCCGGCCCGGCCCAGATAACCGACGGCCACCCCGGACCCGGCCACGTAAAGTTCGCCGGGCACACCGGCGGGCACCGGGCACAGCCACGGGTCCAGGACGAAAAACGCCAGGTGCGCCAACGGTTTTCCGATGGGACTGACGTGGCCTTCGATGTCCGCGTCGCAGATCTTCCGGCAGGAGGCGTGCACCGTCGTCTCGGTGATGCCGTACATGTTGATCAGCCGCGGGCGGTGCGGGTGGTTGTGCAACCACTTGCCCAGCCGCTGGGGAAGCAGCGCTTCGCCGCCGAACACCACGGTGCGCGGGGTGAACTGATGCGTTGACCGCGACGCGTCGGCGCCCTGTAGCGCGAAGAAGGCCGACGGGGTCTGGCTCAGCACGCTGACGTCTTCGTCAATCAGCAAGGCCCGCAAGTCTTCCGGTGAGCGCACGACGTCGTCGGGGACGATCAGCAGCCGTCCGCCCGACAGCAGCGCCCCGAAGATCTCCCACACGGAGAAGTCGAAGGCCAGCGAATGGCACTGGCTCCACACTCCGGTCGGCGACGTCAGCCGGCCGTTCATCGAGGCCAGCAGTGCGGTGACGTTGCCGTGGGTGACCGCGACGCCCTTCGGGGTCCCGGTGGTGCCGGAGGTGTAGATGAGGTAGGCGATATCGGCGGGTTCGGGCGCGGTCAAGGCGCTGCCGGGCCGGACGTGCACGGCGGGCCCGGCGACGTCGATGATTGCGACGCTGCATCCGTCGAGCCGCGACCGCAGGTTCGTCGTGGTGACGGCGGCGACGGGCGCGGCGTCGGTGAGCATGAATCCGATGCGCTGTTGCGGCACGGCGGGGTCGATCGGCAGGTACGCCGCGCCGGTCTTGAGCACCGCGAGGATGGCGACGACGGCGTGCGCCGAGCGCTCCATCAGGACCGCCACGCATTGCCCGGGTCCGCATCCTCGGTCAATGAGCCGGTGCGCCAACCGGTTCGCGGCCGCGTTGAGCTCGCGATAGCTCATCGACAGGCCGCCACACGTCAGCGCCACCGCCAGCGGGTCGCGGGCCACCTGAGCGGCGAACAGCGCCGGAATCGAGGACGGCCCGCTGGCCTGCCGCGACAGCGCCGCGCGGTTACCGATGGCGTGTAGGCGCGCGTGCTCGTCGTCGTCGAGCAGATCGATCGACGACAGTCGCCGGGCGGGGTCGGCCGTCATCGCCGCCAACACCCGCCGCAAGCGCTCGATCAGCGTTTGCACGGTGGCGGTGTCGAACACGTCGGTGCGGAATTCCACCGCGCCGCCGATCCCGGCGGGCCGGCCGTCCCGAGTCCAGCGTTCGGCCAGCGACCACGCGAGATCCATTCG
>NZ_LZKY01000290.1:0-2361 GCF_001673055.1 Mycobacterium sp. 1245801.1 | reverse complement strand
GAGCCGCAGATTGTGCGCCATGGCGCGGCCGATGATCCGCGGCGGCGGAACCATATACAGGCTGTCCAGCAGCGAGAAGCGCCGCAGGAACCATTCCGCGAGCACGGGATCGGTCTCGGCGGCGCCCAGGAATTGGTCGAACAGCGCCCCGGAGGGCCGCCACCACCAGGGGATGGTTCCCTTGGTGCCGGCGTGGTGGAACGTGACGTCGCCGATCGCGTTCATCGTCCACACCGGGAAGGTGCTCTTGGCGGTGGCCCGGTTCAGCGCCGCGGCCACCTGGTCGTCGGGCAGTTGCAGGGCCCGGCGCAGATGACCGGCCTGCAGCGACGTCATCGTCATGCCCTGCCCGAAGGTGGGGTTGAAGCTGGCCACCGCGTCGCCGAAGGCGAGGATGCCGGCCGGGAGGCGCTCCAGCTTGTCGTAGCGGCGCCACTTGCTGGCCGGGAAGGCGTGAAACGCCGGATCGCCCAGCGGTTCGGCGTGCGTCAGGGCGGCGTTGAAGTGGTCCGGAAGCAGCCGGTGCGCCAGCTCCAGCATCTCGGGAAAGGTCTTGGGCGGTTTGGCGTTCGCCACGCCGAACGTGGTCAGCACCCAGGTGCCGTCCTCGTAGCACAGCATGCCCATGCCCAGGGACTCGTCGTGAGAGGCGCCGGCGACCACCACCTTCTCCGCGATCAGCCCGTCGGGGATGCGGAACTGCTGGGTGGCGTAATGGATGCCGATGTTCATCTCTTGCTCGACGGGACGCTGGAATCCCCACTGCTCCAACCACACCGGCAGCCGGGTGCCCCGGCCCGCCGCGTCGACGACCAGGTTCGCGGCCACGAACTCCTGATCGCCGCCGTCCGGGCCGGCGGGATCCAGCAGCACACCGGTCACCCGCTGTCGCGCCGGGTCGAAGCGCGGCTCGGCCACCGAGCGCCGCGCCACTGTCACGTTGTCGATGCCGAGGACGCGCGTGCGTAACTGCCATTCGAGGTGCGGGCGGCTGGGCACGTAGGCGGTGAACTCGTCGCGCAACGTGCTGCCGGTGCCCAGCACGTGGCCCGCGGCGCCCAGGTGGATGCAGTCGGGCCGGTTTTCCAGTTTGGGGACACCGGCGGCGACCATGTCGTCCAGCAGTCCGGGGAACAGGTCCTCGAATTCCATGGCCCCGCGCGCCATCAGCATGTGCAGGTGCCGGTCCTGGGGCACCGTCGCCCGGTTCGCCGGTTCGGCCGGCAATTCGTCGCGTTCGTACACCGTCACCCGCGAATACGCCTCGGCGAGCGCCCGCGCGGCGCAAAGGCCGGCGATGCTCCCGCCGATGACGACGGCGTGATCCCTGGCCGTTGCTGTGCTGTCCGGCATTGGCGGAGAGTACCCAGTACTGTGACGGACCAATGGCTCCCAGCGTTGGGAAAGGGCTGATGCATGGCCAATCGATGGCGGACCAAGTCGATCGAGCAATCAATCGCCGACACCGACGAGCCGGACACCAAGCTGCGTAAGGACCTGACCTGGCGAGACCTGGTCGTCTTCGGCGTCGCGGTGGTGATCGGCGCGGGCATCTTCACGGTCACCGCGTCCACCACCGGGGACATCACCGGCCCGGCCATCTGGGTGTCGTTCGTGATCGCGGCGGGCACCTGCGCGCTGGCCGCGCTGTGTTACGCCGAGTTCGCCTCGATGTTGCCGGTGGCCGGTAGCGCCTACACCTTCTCCTATGCCACCTTCGGGGAGTTCCTGGCCTGGATCATCGGCTGGAACCTCGTGCTGGAACTGGCGATCGGCGCCGCCGTGGTGGCCAAGGGCTGGTCGAGCTATCTGGGCACGGTCTTCGGATTCGCCGGCGGCACGGCCAGCTTCGGCGGGGCCCAGGTCGACTGGGGGGCGCTGGTGATCGTCGGCGGCGTGGCGACCCTGATCGCGCTGGGCACCAAACTGTCATCAAGGTTTTCCGCGGTGGTCACCGCGATCAAGGTGTCGGTGGTGCTCTTCGTCGTGGTGGTCGGCGTCTTCTACATCAAGCGCGCCAACTATTCGCCGTTCATCCCCAAGCCGGAGGCCGGTCGCGAGGCCAAAGGCATCGACCAGTCCGTCCTGTCGCTGCTGACCGGCGCGCACAGCAGCCACTACGGCTGGTACGGCGTGCTGGCCGGGGCGTCCATCGTGTTCTTCGCGTTCATCGGGTTCGACATCGTCGCCACCATGGCCGAGGAGACCAAGAACCCGCAGCGCGACGTGCCGCGGGGAATCCTGGCGTCGCTGGGCATCGTGACCCTGCTCTACGTCGCCGTCGCGGTGGTGCTGTCGGGCATGGTGTCCTACACCGAACTCAAGACGGTCCGCGGCCGCGGGCAGGCGAACCTGGCCACC
>NZ_LZKY01000289.1:0-9256 GCF_001673055.1 Mycobacterium sp. 1245801.1 | reverse complement strand
CCGCCGCCTGGCTCGGGTCGCTCGGCCTGCTCGCCGCCGCGATGAGCGGCTGCCAGCACGCGCACCGGCCCGCACCGGCAATGGGGCGATCTTGACCACCGGTGGGGGTGGCGGTGGCGGGGGCGCGATGGTGCTCGGCGGCGCGGTGGTCGATGAGCTGGACGGTGCGGGCCGGTGCGCGTGCTGGCAGCCGCTCATCGCGGCGGCGAGCAGGCCGAGCGACCCGAGCCAGGCGGCGGCATTGCGCACGCGCAAACGACGGTGAATCATCCGAACTGACTCTACTCGCCGGCCATTGGTTTTCCGTCCGACGGGAAGCCTTGCACCGCAATTTCTTTGGTGTGTATCAGCGTGGAACGTCGAATTCGGACACCCCGAGTCGGCGCCGTCGTCGGGGATGAGCTGCCTTTATCCGACACCCTGGCGCGGTGGAGAATGTGCCCTTTACCGACACTATAAATATAGAGTATGGTCGCGATTCAAGCTCATGGACAGACGACGAAAACCCAATCCCGCCGAGCGCCGCCGCGACCTATGCGACGCGGCAATTCAGCTGTTGGCCGATGACGGGGCCAAGGGATTGAGCCATTTGAAGGTCGACCGCAAGGCCGGAGTGCCGGACGGAACGACCTCGTTTTATTTCCGCACCCGATCGGCGTTGCTGCGCGCGGTGGCCGAGCGCTCCGCCGAGCTCGACCTCGCCGAGCTGCAGGCGATCGCGGACAGCTCCGATGCCGACGCCGCACATCGCGCACCGTCGCGGTTGTCGCAGGTCGTCATCCAGGCCGGCAGCGATCCGCAGCTGTACCGAACCAGGGCCCGTTACGAGCTCACCATGCAGGCCACCCGCGACCCCGCGTTGGCCGCGATCCTGCAGCAGGCCACCGACGAGTTCACCAAGCTGCACCGGGAAATCCTGGTGCAGCTCATGCCGCACGGCGCGGACCTGGATCCGGCCGTCGTCGAGGATCTGAGCAACGTCACCCTGACGTTCATCAACGGTCTGCTGCAGCGGTTCGCCCACGGCGACCGGATCATCGACAGCGCCGAACAGCTCGACGGGATCCTCTCGGCGATCGCCGCCGGGATTTTGAGGAGTTCGGACAAGGGGCGGCTCACCCAGACGGGTGGTCTGCGGCTGTTGGGCCGCGGGGCGGCCGGGTCGGGATGAGGGCGCCGACCGGACACGGCGCACCGGGCTCTGGCTCTTGCCAGGGCGTCCGCTGTATGGTTCTCTACGACAATAGAGTAAGCCCACGTTCATGCGTCGTTTTCTCCCGCGCTCGCGCAGCAGTGACAGCGACGCAATTAAGCGGAGTGTATAAATTGCCCGGACCGAATCCAGCGCTGCAACGCTGGCAGCGCTAGCCCTGGTGCAGGTAATGCGGGTACCGAAAAGTGCAGCGGTAGGAGGGTTTTCGTGACGGCGAGCACCGACAGCAGTGTTCGGTTCGATCCATACGATGTCGGGCTGATTGCCGACCCGTATCCGATGTTCGCGCGATTGCGCGAAGAGGCTCCGCTTTATTTCAACGCCGAATACGACTTTTACGCGGTGAGCCGTTACGCGGATGTCAGCAAGGCGCTCGTTGACCATGAGACGTACAGCTCCGCGCGGGGCGCCATCCTCGAGCTGATCAAGGCGAACCTCGAGATCCCGCCGGGCATGTTGATCTTCGAAGACCCGCCGATTCACGACGTGCACCGCAAGCTGCTGTCGCGGATGTTCACCCCGCGCCGGATCGCCGCGCTCGAGCCGATGATCCGCGACTTCTGCGCGCAACTGCTGGATCCGCTGGTGGGATCCGGACGCTTCGACTTCGTCACTGACTTGGGTGCGCAGATGCCGATGAAGGTGATCAGCATGTTGCTCGGCATCCCCGAAGACGACCAGGAGTACATCCGCGACCGCGGCAACGCCCAGCTACGCACCGAGGCCGGCAAGCCGATGGACGCCGCCCAGCATGGCCTGTCCGTGGGCGAGCAGTTCGAGGCCTACATCGACTGGCGCGCCGAGCATCCGTCCGACGACATCATGACCGAACTGCTCAACGTCGAATTCGTCGACGAGACCGGTACCACCCGCCGGCTGTCCCGCGAGGAGATCCTGGTCTACCTCAACGTCGTGGCCGGTGCCGGCAACGAGACGACGACACGGCTGATCGGTTGGTCCGGAAAGGTTCTCGCCGAACACCCCGACCAGCGTCGCGATCTCGTGGTCAATCCCACTCTCATCCCGCAGGCCATCGAGGAGTTGCTGCGCTACGAGCCGCCCGCCCCACACGTGTCGCGGTATGTCACCCGCGACGTCGTGGTGCACGACGAGACGGTGCCCGAAGGCAGCGTGATGATGATGCTCATCGGGTCGGCCTGCCGCGACGAGGCCCAATTCGGGCCCGACGCATCCGAATTCAACATTCACCGCGCGGTCCGCCCGCATCTGACCTTCAGCATGGGCACGCACTTCTGCCTGGGCTCGGCGCTGGCCCGTCTGGAGGGCCGCATCGCCCTGGAGGAGATCCTGAAGCGATTCCCCGAATGGGAGGTCGACCTGAACAGTGCCACCCTCAGTCCAACCTCCACGGTGCGGGGCTGGGAGTGTATGCCGGCGCTGGTGCCGTGATGACCGGCCGGGTCGAGGGCAAGGTGGCTTTCGTCAGCGGTGCCGCCCGCGGACAGGGCCGCAGCCACGCCGTGCGGCTGGCGCAGGAGGGCGCCGACATCATCGCGGTCGACGTCTGCGGGCCGATCGAGCACCTGGCTTATCCCCACTCGACACCGGAAGACCTCGCCGAGACCGCGGATCTGGTCAAAAACCTCGACCGGCGCATCGTCACCGCCCAGGTGGACGTCCGCGACTACGACGCGCTGAAGGGCGCGGTGGACGGCGGGGTGGAACAGCTCGGTCGCCTCGACATCATCGTCGCCAATGCCGGCGTCGGGACCGACGGCAGAAAGCTGCACAAGATCCGCGAGGATGTGTGGCAGGACATGATCGACATCAACCTCAGCGGTGTCTGGCACACGGTCAAAGCCGGTGTGCCACACATCCTTTCGGGCGGACGCGGCGGGTCCATCGTGCTCACCAGTTCGGTGGGCGGCCGCAAGGCCTACCCGAACACCGGTCACTACATCGCCGCCAAGCACGGCGTCATCGGCCTGATGCGAGCCTTCGCCGTCGAGTTGGGCCCGCACCTGATCCGGGTCAACTCCGTGCTGCCCACCCAGGTCAGCACCACGATGGTGATGAACGACAACACCTATCGGCTCTTTCGTCCCGATCTGGAAAATCCCGGACCCGACGACTTCGCCCCGATCTCGCAGATGATGCACGCACTGCCGGTGCCTTGGGTGGATGCCATCGACATCAGCAACGCTGTCCTGTTCCTCGCCTCTGACGAATCTCGTTATGTCACCGGCGTTTCGCTTCCCGTCGACGCGGGCAGCTTGCTCAAATAGGCGCTAACCCCCAGTGAAAGAAGAAGCCCATGCCTGAATACGATTACGAAAAGCTGAAGAAGGAAGCCGAGCAGTACATCAAGTTCGAGAAGGACAAGAAGAACCGGATCGCCTACATCACGTTCAACCGCCCGGAAGAGCTCAACTCGACCACGCTGGGCATGCGGCAGAACTACGCGGACCTGATCCACAAGTGCAACGTGGACGACGACGTCAAGGTGGTCGTGATCCGCGGCGAGGGCCAGGATTTCGGCAGCGGCGGCGACCTACCCGAGCAGCGCCCGATGCTGGAGAACCCGGGCCTGCCGCTGCACCACGAGTTGGCGATCAACGACGACGACGTCAAGTACCCGCCGGGCGGCTCGTACCGGTACCTGTCCACCGTCACCGACTTCTACGCCAAGGCCCGCGCCGGAAACCGCCCGCTGCAGGAGCTTCGCAAGATCAGCATCATCGAGGCCAAGGGCTACTGCTACGGATGGCACTTCTATCAGGCCGGCGACGCAGACCTGGTGATCTCGTCCGACGACGCGCTGTTCGGGCACCCGGCCTTCCGTTACGTCGGTTGGGGACCGCGGCTGTGGTGGTGGGCCGAGACGATGGGCCTGCGCAAGTTCTCCGAAATGCTGTTCACCGGACGGCCGTTCAGCGCGAAGGAGATGTACGACTGCGGATTCGTCAATAGTGTGGTGCCCCGCGACCAGCTGGAGGCCGAGACGGAGAAGTACGCGCTGGCATGCTCGAAGTCGCGTCCGACCGACACCGTCGCGGTGCAGAAGACGTTCCTCGAGCTCTACAAGCAGCACAAGGGCGAGTACTTCGGCAGCCTGCTGACCGGCATGGTCGAGGGCATGTTGCCGATGATCAAAAACGACGCGGAAGAGGTCGACCTGACGGGGGGCACCTTCGAAAAGGGTCTGAACAATGTGGTCAAGGACAACGACCTCAACTTCCCGCCGGAGTGGCGCCTGAGCCGCTCGGGACGCGCGAAGCCCTGACCGATTTGGCGGGGCGTACATGTCCGCGCTGACGGGTATCAGGATCGTCGAGTTAGCCGAATCCGTCGCGGGCGAGTATTGCGGAAAGCTGCTGGCCGACTTCGGCGCCGAGGTGATCAAGATCGAGGCGCCGAAGCGCGGCAGCGCGACCCGCGCCATGGCGCCCGTCGTCGGCGACGGTTGCGAAGGCAGCGCCCTGTTCGCCTACCTCAACACCAACAAACGCTCGGTCGTTCTCGATCTCGGCTCGGCGGCCGACATCGAGCGGCTGCACCGGCTCATCGACACCGCCGACGCGGTAGTCGAAGGCCGGACCGCGGGCTGGTCCGCGCAACACCCGTCGGTGGTCTGCTGCTCCATCACCCCGTACGGCGAAGGCGTGGCCGCCGAGTTCGACAATGCTCGCAGCATCAATGTCTTTCACGCCAGCGGCTGGGGATATCACACGCCGAGCCACCCCGACCCGACCAAGCCGCCGCTGCAGGGTCCCGGCCGCTTCCTGGCCGACTACGAGGCGGGGCTGGAGGCGGCGCTGTGCGTCGCGTCGTCATTGTGGGGACGTCTGCACACCGGGAACGGCGAGTTCATCGACATCTCCGAGCAGGCCGTGCTGGTGTCGCGCGCCGATTGCATCCTGGGCCGCCTCGTCACCGGCGAGGTGCCGGCCGACGGTGAGCGCGGCGACTACGATCAGGCGGGGCCGGCGTCGTTCTTCGCCTGCGCCGACGGTTTCGTCTACTTGTACATGACCAGCCGGTCCCACTGGGCCGGGGTGAAAAGCCTGATGGGACAACCGGACTGGCTCGATGGGTTCGAGGACGACTGGCTGGAGTTCTACGTCACCGCCGAGAAGGTCACGGCCTTTCAGCGCGGCTTCGCCGCATGGGTCGCCGGCCTCGCCAAGGAGGAGGCCTCGGAACGGGCGCAGCGGCTCGGTGTGCCGCTGGTGCCCGTCAACGGCGCCGCGGACCTGAACCAGTCGCCGCAGTACCGCCATCGCGGTTTCTTCCAGCGGGTCCGCCATCCGGTGCTGGGTGACGCGGCGTATCCCACGGTGCCGTACGCGTTCAGCGCATCGCCCGCCCGGATCACCGGCGCCGCACCGCGGCTCGGCGAACACACCCGCGCGGTCATGGACAGCATCGACGCTCCGCGCACCCGGCCGGCGGTCAGGCCGGCCCAACTCAAGCCACCCAAGAACCCGCGGGGTGGGCCGCTGGAAGGGGTGCGCGTCGTCGAGCTCACCAAGGTGTGGGCCGGCCCGTACGCCGGAAAGCTGCTGGCGATGCTGGGCGCCGAAGTCATCAAGATCGAGACGGCCGACAGCCCCGAGGAGATGCGTGCCTACGGCGGCACGGACATCAACCATGCGCCCTACTTCTTGAGCATCAACCCCGAGATCCTCAGCGTTGACCTCGATATCAAATCGGCCGACGGGATGGCACGGCTGCGGGAGCTGATCGCCCGCAGCGATATCGTCCTCAACAACCTGCGCCCCGGCGCCATGGAACGCCAAGGCCTGGGGTACCGACAGCTCACCGAGATCAAGCCCGACATCATCTCGGTGTCGATCAAGATGTGGGGCAACGACGGGCCGCTGGGCCACCAAACCGGTTATGCGCCATGCTTTGCCGCGCTGGCCGGACCGGCAGCGCTGGTCGGCTATCCCGGCGGCCCGCCGCTGGGGACCAGCATGCGCTACGGCGATTCGACGGTCGGGGCGGCCGCGGCCTATGCCGCCGTGGTGGCATTGCTGCATCGCGAGTTCAGCGGCGCAGGGCAATTCGTCGATCTGTCGGCCGTGGAGACGCTCTCCTCGATGATCGGTGACTGCCTGTTGGAGCAGTCGCTGACCGGCCGGCAGCTGGGTCCGGCCGGCAACAACCATCCCGACATGTGCCCGCACGGCTGCTACCCGTGTGCCGACGGCGCTTGGGTCACGGTAGCGGTCGCGACCGACGCCGAATGGCTCCGGTTGTGCGAGGCGCTCGACGCCGCGACGCTGGCCGACGATCCCCGCTACGCGACGGGCGATTCGCGACACCGGCACGCCCGGGCGCTCGACGCGGACCTCGCCCGGCTCACCCGAGACCAGGACGCGGAGCGGCTCGCGCAGCGGCTGCGGGCCGCCGGGGTGCCGGCCGCCAAGAGCGCCACTTCGGTGGATGTGATTGGGGATCAGCGGTTGTGGGACCGGGAGCTGTACCGGTTCGTCACGGATCACCGCGAAGGTCAGCGGCCGGTGCTCGGGCCGTCCTGGCGGATGGCGCGTTCCCCCGCGCGGATCGCGCGCGGCGCGCCGGACCTCGGCGAGGACACCGACTACGTTTTACACGAGATACTCGGCACGCAACCGACGGGCGGAACATGACGACACTGGCGCGCGCAGCGGCCCTGGTCACCGGCGCCAGCAGCGGCATCGGCGCGGCGACGGCCCGAGCGCTGGCGGCGCAGGGCGCGGCGGTCGCCTTGCTGGCGCGCCGGGCCGAGCGGCTGGAGGAGCTGAAGGCCGAGATCGAATCCGTCGGTGGGACAGCGCTGGTCGTGGCGGCCGACGTCACCGATGCCGAACAGGTGGCGTCCGCGGTGCGGCGCACCGTCGCGGAGCTGGGACGCCTCGACATCCTGGTGAACAACGCGGGCCTGATGCAGTCGGCGCCCGCGACCGAGGCGTCGCTGCGTGATTGGGACCAGATGGTGTCGGTCAACGTGCAGGGCGTCCTCTACGCCACGCGCGCGGCGCTTCCGCACCTGATCGAGGCGGCCGCCGACGCACCGCGCGGGGTGGCCGATCTGGTCACCATCAGTTCGACCGCCGGCTGGGTCGCGCGGCCGAACACCGCGGTGTATTCGCTGACCAAATTCGGGGTGAACGCCTTTAGCGAGGGCCTTCGCCAAGAGGTGCTGGGTAAGCGGGTCCGGGTCGGGGTGGTGGGTCCCGGAACCGTGGACACCGAGATCTTCAGTCACCTGGCCGAATCGTCGCGGGAGGCGTTCGAACGGCAGACGGCCGGCATGGTCATGCTGCGGCCCGAGGACATCGCTGATGCCGTGTTGTTCATGGTGACGCGCGACCGCCGGGTGGCGGTCAATCACATGTTGGTGCGCTCGGCCGAACAGACCTGGTAGCGGCGTGGCTTCGGACTGGGTGATCGGTGACCACCACGGATTGCCGTTCCCGGCCGACCCCGCGTCGTTGCGCAGCGGCGGGGCGAGGTTTTTGACCGAGGCGTTTCGGGCCTCCGGGGTGCTGGATGGCAACGGCGTGGCCCGGATCGGCGACTTCCGCGAGATCAGCGGTGGCAGCACCGGACGCAAGGCGGTGCTGTCGGTCGAATATGAAAGGCCCGCAACAGGTCTGCACACCGAGCTGTTCGTCAAGTTTTCCCGCGACTTCGACGACCCGGTGCGCGACCGCGGAAAAACTCAGATGCAGGCCGAGGTTCGGTTCGCCTCCTTGGCGCGAGCGCCCGGATTCCCCATCGCGGTGCCCAGCCCGCAGTTCGCGGACTACCACGGTCCGACCGGTACCGGCATATTGATCACCGAACGAATCCGCTTCGGCACTAACGGGATCGAGCCGCAATACCACAAGTGCCTCGACTACGAGATGCTTAATCCGCTGGAGCATTACCGTGCGCTGCTGACCGCGCTGGCGCGGCTTGCCGGCACGCACCGGTCCGGCCGGCTGCCCGCGGACCAGACCGCGCACTTTCCGCTGGATGTGCAGGCCGCGACGGTGGGGGAGCGGGTGTCGCTACCGGCGGGCAAACTGGAACGGCGGATCGACCGGCTGGCCGAGTTCATCCGTACCCATCCCGGGCTGGTGCCCGCCGGCACCGGCTCACCGGAATTCCTGGCGCGCATGGCCGATGAGGCGCCCCGATTGGCGCAGTATGAAAACATTGTCGCCGATCACCTGGCCGCCGACGCCGACTACGTTGCGCTGTGCCACTGGAACGCCAACATCGACAACGCGTGGTTTTGGCGAGACGCCGACGGCACGCTGCGCTGTGGATTGATGGACTGGGGATGCGTCAGCCAGATGAACCTCGGCATGGCGTTGTGGGGAGCCATGTCCGGCACCGAAAACGACATGTGGGACACCCATCTCGACGACTTGTTGGAACTATTTGTCGCGGAGTTTCAACGCTATGGCGGTCCGCACCTGGAGCCGGACAGGTTGCGCCGGCACACGCTGCTGTATGCGGCGGTGATGGGCGTGGCCTGGCTGTTGGACGTTCCGGCGTTGCTGCGCAGGCGATTCGACGCCGCGCCGAGCAGCCGCACGGACCCGCGGATCAGGGCCGACGAGAGCGTGCGGGCGCCCCTGCAGATGCTGTCGAACCTGCTGTTGCTGTGGCAGCGGTACCGCATCGGAGACCTGCTCGACGAGGCACTCGCCGAAGGTGTTCGACTGAGCTAGCGCCCGACCTCGGGCGCCGGTCCAGATCATGCTTCAATTCGCGAATGCTGCACTTGCACCACGAGTTTCGTGTGCTACGCCTCACCGTCGTCTCCGTCGTGGAGGAGTTTTTCGGGGTGGTGGAAGGTGTTGGTGCGGGGTTGGCCGGTGTCGAGGTGTGGGGGTGGTTTCCATTGGGTGTCGCCGTGGGTGTTTGTGCGGGTGGTCCAGCCGCCGGGTCTTAGTAGGCGGTGGTGGGGGCCGCAGGCGAAGGTGAGGTTGTTGACGTCGGTGGTGTGGCACTTGCTGTAGTCGGTGACGTGGATGCTCCTATGCAGCGTCAAGTGTGTCGAGTGATGGGTTGAG
This sequence comes from Mycobacterium sp. 1245801.1, assembly GCF_001673055.1. NCBI lineage: Bacteria > Bacillati > Actinomycetota > Actinomycetes > Mycobacteriales > Mycobacteriaceae > Mycobacterium > Mycobacterium sp. 1245801.1. The sequence goes on along the minus strand of NZ_LZKY01000289.1, from coordinate 28 downwards.
GTCGGCTTGGAGGGCTCGGTAGAGCTCG
>NZ_LZKY01000288.1:0-839 GCF_001673055.1 Mycobacterium sp. 1245801.1 | reverse complement strand
CATGGGATCGTCTTCGTCGCGACGCGGTAGCGGTCGGTGGCCGACAACGTCAACCCGCCGAGCGGGTCGACGTCGAAACACACCGCCTTGATGCTCGAGTACCCGTCGCCGCGGTGCACCGCGAAACTGGTTTGCGCGATCGCCTCCGCGAACTGTCCGGCGTCCACGCTGCCCGCGTCGGCCGGCCGCGTCGGCAGGTCTGGGTACTCACTCCCCAGCATGGTGGGCAACGTGAACTCTGCGGCCCCGCACAGGATGCGTGCAGTACCACCCTCAGTCTTGAACTCCACCGGCTTGCGTGCCAGCGCCTTGCTGATCGCCTGCAGCAGGCGCCCGGACACCAAGGTGGTTCCCAGTGATGTCACATCCGCCCCAGCGCTTGTCACGGCGGCAACTTCGTAGTCGAACGCCTCCAGGATCACGTAACCGGAGCCGCTGGTGAGTCGGATCGCGCCGAGCAGCGGGTTCAACGGCTTCGCCGGCAACGCCCGCGCCACCCAGTTGATCGCATCCGCGAACTCGTCGCGAGTAATCGTGAACTGCAAATCGGACATAAGGATCGTCACTCCTGGTGTGTGGGCCGCCGTCAATCGGCCGTTGCGTACACCATAGACCGGATCGTTTGACGCAATAACGTCTAGCGTTTGATGAACCGCGCCGACGCCACGAAAGTGCCCACCCGGTCCTCACGACCGGCGCGATCGCGGTCACGGCGCTGCACTTGGCGAACCGGCTGCACCGGCGGGTGGACCCGTTCTATCTGGTGGGCACTTTCGTGGCGTCGGCGCGGTTCATCAAACGCTAGACGTTATTGCGTCAAACGATCCGGTCTATGGTGT
>NZ_LZKY01000287.1:0-22842 GCF_001673055.1 Mycobacterium sp. 1245801.1 | reverse complement strand
CGGCGCTGCTGGACATGATCACGTCGTCGCTGACCAACAACCGGTCCCGGGTGCGCGTCGAACGGGTCGCGCTGGCGCTGCTCACCTACGTCGAAGAGCGCACCGACGGCTTCCGGATCATGATCCGTGACTCGCCGGCCGCGATCAGCTCCGGCACCTACTCCAGCCTGCTCAACGACGCCGTCAACCAGGTCAGCTCGATCCTGGCCGGCGACTTCTCCCGCCGCGGCCTGGACCCCGGGCTGGCGCCGCTGTACGCGCAGGCGCTGGTCGGCTCGGTGTCGATGACGGCGCAGTGGTGGCTCGACACCCGCGAGCCGAAGAAAGAAGTGGTGGCCGCGCACCTGGTCAACCTGATGTGGAACGGCCTGACCCACCTGGAAGCCGATCCCCGGCTGCAGGACGAGTAGGCGATCGCCTCGCGAGCGTAATCGCACTGCGTTTTTCGGCGGGATTTTCCGCAGTGCACTTACGCTCGGCGAGCGCCAGGGCCGTCAGGTGGTCCGCACGGCTAGCCGCGGTCGCGGGCCAGCAGGTCGGCCACCGTTTCCCGGCGAACCAGTTCGCGGGCCCGGCCGTCCTTGACCGCCACCAGCGCCGGGCGCCCGACCATGTTGTAGTTCGACGCCATGCTGTGGTGATAGGCGCCGGTGCAGGCCACGGCCAGCAGGTCGCCGGGGTGCAGGTCTGCGGGAAGCTCGACGTCGCGGGCGATCTCGTCGCCCGACTCGCAGTGCCGGCCGGCCACCGTGACGCGCTGCTTGAGCCCGAGCGGGTGCCGGTTCGCCAGCGCGACCTCGTAGCGCGCGCCGTACAACGACACCCGCGGGTTGTCGCTCATGCCGCCGTCGACGGCGACGAAGGTGCGGCCGTTGTTCTGCGCCTTGATCGAGGACACCCGATACAGCGTGACACCCGCCCGCCCGCTGATGGCCCTGCCCGGCTCCACCACCACCTGCGGGCGGGGGAAATGCTCGGCGGCACAGGCGTCGTCGAGGGCGTTCTCGATGACATCGGCCAGCTGTTCGAGGTTGAGCTCGTGATCGCCGGGGACGTAGGGGACGGCGTGCCCGCCGCCGATGTTCAGCTCGGTGAGGATGACGCCGTGCCGGGCCCGGATATCGGCCATCGCAGGGATCATGCGGCGGATCGCCTCGCCGTACAGGGCGGGGTCGGTGACCTGGGAGCCGATATGGCAGTGCAGGCCGACGAGGTCGAGGATGGGATGCGCCAGCACGCGCTGCACGGCCTCGGCGGCGTGGTCGCCGGCGAGGGTGAAGCCGAACTTCTGGTCGCTGACGCCGGTGGTGACGGCGCGGTGTCCGTGGATGTCGATGTCGGGGGTTACCCGGATGAGCACCGGCTGGCGCCGCCGCGCCAGACCGGCGAGGTAGGCGATCTCCATGCAGGAATCCAGCACGATGCGCCCCACGCCGACGCGCACCGCTTCACGCAACTCCTCGGGCGATTTGGCGTTGCCGTGCAGGACGATGCGGGCCGGGTCGAAACCACCGGCCAGGGCGACGGCCAGCTCGCCGGCCGAGCAGACGTCGATGCCCAGGCCCTCGTCGCGGGCCCAGCGCGCCACGGCGGTACTCAGCAGCGACTTTCCGGCGTAGACCACCTCGACGCCACGCAACGCCCGCCGGTAACGGCGGGCGCGATGCCGGAAGTCGTTTTCGTCGATGACGTAGGTCGGGGTTCCGAACTCGTCGGCGATGTCGGCCAGGGGTACGCCGCCGACGCACAGCCTGCCCTCCTCGTCGGGGTGGGCGGTGACGGGCCAGATCGCGGGATCGAAACGCGGGGGAGCCGCGTGACCGAGGGACGGCAGGATGTCCAGCAATGTCATGAATTCAACGTGCGCCCGCGGGTAGTCCGGTGGTGCTTTTCTTACGATCCCTTGACGGCGGCGAGCTCAATATTGACGTGGTTCGGTGCGTCCGGCCCTGTCGCGCAGGGCCCCTAGAATGGAATTCATCATGACCGCACCGGGGGCTGCTCGCCCAGAAACCCCGATCGCGGGGCTCGTTGAATTGGCGCTCACCGCGCCGACCTTCCAGCAGCTGATCGACAGCGCGGCCGCGTCGCCGGCCGAGTTGAGCCTGGTGGGTCCAGCCAGCGCACGGCTATTCGTCGCCAGCGCGCTGGCGCGGTTGGGCCCTCTGCTGGTAGTCACCGCGACCGGGCGCGAAGCCGACGACTTGACCGCCGAACTGCGCGGCGTCTTCGGCGACGCCGTTGCGGTGTTCCCGTCCTGGGAAACGCTGCCGCACGAGCGGCTTTCGCCCGGCGTCGACACCGTCGGCGCCCGTTTGACCGTGCTGCGCCGACTGGCCCATCCCGATGACGCGCGGCTGGGCCCGCCGCTGCAGGTGGTGGTGACCGCGGTGCGTTCGCTGCTGCAGCCGATGACGCCGCAGCTGGGCCTCGTGGAGCCGGTCACGCTGACCGTCGGCGCCGAAGTCGAATTCGAGGGCGTGATCACCCGGCTCGCCGAGTTGGCCTACACCCGGGTCGACATGGTGGGCCGGCGCGGTGAATTCGCCGTCCGCGGCGGCATTCTCGACGTCTTCCCGCCGACCGCCGAGCACCCGGTGCGCATCGAGTTCTGGGGTGACGAGGTCAGCGAGATGCGGATGTTCTCGGTCGCCGATCAGCGCTCGATCCCCGAGATCGAGGTCGACACCGTGATCGCGGTCGCCTGCCGGGAACTGCTGCTGACCGATGACGTGCGGCGGCGCGCCGCCGAACTGGCCGCGCGGCACCGCACCACCGAGCCCGCCATCACCGGCAGCGTCACCGACATGCTGGCCAAGATCGGCGAGGGCATTTCGGTCGACGGCATGGAGGCGCTGCTGCCGGTGCTTCGGCCCGGCGAGCACGTGCTGCTCACCGACCAATTGGCCCCGCGCACACCGGTCTTGGTGTGCGACCCCGAGAAGGTCCGCACCCGGGCCGCCGATCTGATCAAGACCGGTAGCGAATTCCTCGAAGCATCGTGGTCGGTGGCCGCGTTGGGTACCGACGCCCCCGTCGACGTGGCGCAGTTCGGCGGGTCGGGATTCGCCGAACTCGACGACGTGCGGGCCGCGGCGGGCCGCGCCGGGCATCCGTGGTGGACGCTGAGCCAGCTGTCCGACGAGTCGGCCGTGGAACTGGAGATCCGGGCGGCGCCGTCGGCGCGCGGGCATCAGCACGACATCGACGGCATCTTCGCGATGCTGCGTGCGCACGTTTCCACCGGCGGCTACGCCGTCGTCGTCGCGCCCGGCGCCGGGACCGCGCACCGCGTGGTGGAACGGCTGGCCGAGTGCGACACCCCCGCCGCCATGCTCGAATCGGGCGCCGCCCCCAAGGCCGGCGTGGTCGGTGTGCTCAAGGGCCCGCTGCACGACGGCGTCATCATCCCCGGCGCCACGTTGGTGGTGATCACCGAGTCCGACCTGACCGGCAGCCGGGTGACGGCCGTCGAGGGCAAACGCCTGGCGGCCAAGCGGCGTAACACCGTCGACCCGTTGGCGCTCACGGCCGGTGATCTGGTGGTGCATGATCAGCACGGCATCGGCCGGTTCGTGGAGATGGTCGAGCGCACTGTCGGCGGCGCTCGGCGCGAGTACCTGGTGCTCGAATACGCGTCGAGCAAGCGGGGCGGCGGGTCCGACAAGCTGTATGTGCCGATGGATTCGCTGGACCAGCTGTCCCGGTACGTCGGTGGGCAGGCGCCGGCGCTGAGCAAGCTGGGCGGCAGCGACTGGACCAACACCAAGACCAAGGCGCGGCGCGCGGTGCGCGAGATCGCCGGCGAGCTGGTGTCGCTGTACGCCAAGCGGCAGGCCAGCCCGGGTCACGCGTTCGGCCCGGACACCCCGTGGCAGGCCGAGATGGAAGACGCGTTCGGCTACACCGAGACCGTCGACCAGCTCACCGCGATCACCGAGGTCAAGTCCGACATGGAAAAGCCGGTCCCGATGGACCGGGTGATCTGCGGCGACGTCGGTTACGGCAAGACCGAGATCGCGGTGCGGGCGGCGTTCAAGGCGGTCCAGGACGGCAAGCAGGTCGCGGTGCTGGTGCCCACCACGCTGCTGGCCGACCAGCATCTGCAGACCTTCACCGACCGGATGACCGGGTTCCCGGTCACGGTCAAGGGCCTGTCCCGGTTCACCGACCCGGCGGAGTCCAAGGCCGTCGTCGAGGGCCTGGCCGACGGATCGGTGGACATAGTGATCGGCACGCATCGGCTGTTGCAGACCGGGGTGCGCTGGAAGGACCTGGGCCTGGTGGTCGTCGACGAGGAGCAGCGGTTCGGCGTCGAGCACAAGGAGCACATCAAGAGCCTGCGCACCCACGTCGACGTGCTGACCATGAGCGCCACCCCGATTCCGCGGACGCTGGAGATGAGCCTGGCCGGCATCCGGGAGATGTCGACCATCCTGACGCCGCCCGAGGAGCGGTATCCGGTGCTGACCTATGTGGGTCCGCACGACGACAAGCAGGTCGCGGCGGCCCTGCGGCGCGAATTGCTGCGCGACGGGCAGGTCTTCTACGTGCACAACCGGGTCAGCTCGATCGACCGGGCGGCGGCCCGGATCCGCGAGCTGGTGCCCGAGGCGCGGGTGGTCGTCGCGCACGGGCAGATGCCCGAGGAACGGCTGGAACGCACGGTGCAGGGGTTCTGGAACCGCGAATACGACATCCTGGTGTGCACCACGATCGTGGAGACCGGCCTGGACATCTCCAACGCGAACACCCTGATCGTCGAGCGCGCCGACACCTTCGGCCTGTCCCAGCTGCACCAGCTGCGCGGCCGGGTCGGCCGCAGCCGCGAGCGCGGCTACGCCTACTTCCTGTATCCGCCGCATTCGCCGCTGACCGAGACGGCGTATGACCGCCTTGCCACCATCGCGCAGAACAACGAGCTGGGCGCGGGCATGGCCGTCGCGATGAAGGACCTCGAAATCCGCGGGGCCGGCAACGTGCTGGGCGTCGAGCAGTCCGGGCACGTCGCCGGCGTCGGCTTCGACCTGTACGTCCGGCTGGTCGGCGAGGCGGTGGAGGCCTACCGGGCCGCCGCCGACGGTCAGACCGTCACCACCGCCGAGGAACCCAAGGACGTGCGGATCGACCTGCCGGTCGACGCGCACCTGCCGCCGGACTACATCGCCAGCGACCGGCTGCGGCTGGAGGGCTACCGACGGCTGGCCGCCGCGGCCTCCGACGCCGAGATCGACGCGGTCGTGGAGGAACTCGTCGACCGATACGGGGCGCTGCCCGAACCGGCCCTGCGGCTGGTCGCGGTGGCGCGGCTGCGGCTGCTGTGCCGCGGCGCCGGCATCACCGAGGTGTCCGCGCCCTCGGCGGCCACGGTGCGGCTGTCGCCGATGACTCTGCCGGATTCGGCGCAGGTGCGGCTCAAGCGGATGTATCCGGCCGCGAACTACCGCGCCACGACGTCCACGGTGTCGGTTCCGATTCCGCGCGCCGGCGGGGTGGGCGCGCCGCGGCTGCGCGATGTCGAGCTGGTGCAGATGGTGGCCAACCTGGTCACGGCACTGCAAGGCAAGCCCCAGACGGACGTTGATATAACGAGCTCAGAACCCGCGAGAAGTGAGGAGCGACGAGCGCGATGACATCCATCGTCGTCTTGTTCGACCCCCGCCGCCCCTCGCTGGTGCCCGTCGAGGCCATCGAGCACCTGACCGGCGAGGTGCAATACACCGAAGAGATGCCCGTCGCGGTTCCCTGGTCGCTGCCCGCGGCGCGCCCGGTGCATTCCGGTGAGGACGCCCCGGTGCTGCTGTCGTCGGATCCCGAGCACCCCGCTGTCACCGCCCGGCTGGCGGCCGGCGCACGGCTGATCTCGGCGCCGGAGACGCCCCGCGGTGAGCGGCTGGTCGACGCGGTGGCGATGATGGACAAACTGCGCACCGCCGGGCCGTGGGAAAGCGAGCAGACCCACGATTCGCTGCGCAGGTTCTTGCTGGAGGAGACCTACGAGCTGCTGGACGCCGTCGGCAGCGGCAACGCCGAGCAGTTGCGCGACGAACTCGGCGACGTGCTGCTGCAGGTGCTCTTTCATGCCCGCATCGCCGAGGATGCGCCGCACTCCGCCTTCACCATCGACGATGTCGCCGCGGCCCTGATGCGCAAACTGGGCAACCGAGTTCCGGGAGTCCTTGCCGGGCAATCGATCTCGCTCGAAGAGCAGTTGGCCCAGTGGGAAGCGCGGAAGGCGGCCGAGAAGCCGCGGAAATCGGTGATGGACGATGTGCACACCGGGCAGCCCGCTTTGGCACTGGCCCAGAAGGTCATCGCCCGCGCCGGCAAAGCGGGCCTTCCCGCCGACCTGATCCCCGGCGAGATCACCTCGGTCTCGGTGTCGGCCGACGTCGATGCCGAAAGTGCGTTGCGGACCGCCGTTCTGGACTTCGTGGAGACGGTCCGCGGAGTCGAGCGGACGATCGCGGCGGCGCGCCGCGGCGCCGGTGTTCCTTCAGCGTTCGACGTGGCCCCGCTCGGTGAGATCTCCGAGCAGGAGTGGCGCGAGCACTGGCCGACCGCGGTACCGGTGGTCGACGATGCGGCGCCGGGGACCGACGGCCAGGCCGACGCGGCCGCCGAGGAGTCCGGCGCCGACGCCGCGGCCGACGACGCCTGACCGGGCCGCCGCCGCCCTTACCGAGGCGCCGTCGCCCACTAATTCGCGCTTTCGGCCGTGAAAGAGAGCGACCGACGGAATGTTTGCCCGATTTGGCCGTCCTGGCTGGGTAACATCGCCGATGAGGGTGCGAATCCCCGTGGTTGGCGTCGGTCTGACCGCGCTGGCCGAAGCGGCCAACGGCTTGCCGAGGGTTAGCTGAAACCGGCGGCGAGTCGGTGTGCCGGGGCCCGAGGCGACCGGGTCGGTCCCGGACGCATGGGACGATGGTGTGGCGGAAGTTGGGGCAGGCGAGTTTAGGGGAGCTCAGGAAAGCATGGTGTCGCCGAGGCGTTGGATGCGCGCGGCCGCCGTGATCGGCGCGACCGCGATCGTTCTGGCCTCCAGCTGTACCTGGCAGCTCAGCCTGTTCATCCCTGACGGCGTGCCGCCACCGGCCGGGGATCCGGTGCCCGCCGTGGACACCCACGCCAGCGGCCGGCCCGCGGATCAGTTGCGGGACTGGGCGGCGCAGCGGTCGGCGGCACTCGAGATCCCGGTGATCGCGCTCGAGGCCTACGCCTACGCGGCGCGGGTCGCCGAAGTCGAGAACCCGAAATGCCACATCGCGTGGACCACGCTGGCCGGCATCGGCCAGGTCGAGAGCCACCACGGCACCTACCGCGGCGCGCGCCTGGCCCCGAACGGCGATGTGAGCCCCCCGATTCGGGGTGTCCGGCTCGACGGCAGCGGCGGCACGCTGCGCATCGTCGACACCGAGGAGGCCGTCACCGACGACGACGGTGTGACGCGCGCCATGGGGCCGATGCAGTTCATCCCGGAGACGTGGCGGCTCTATGGTGTCGACGCTCACAACGACGGGCGCGTCAGCCCGGACAACATCGACGACGCGGCCCTCGCCGCGGCCGGTTACCTGTGTTGGCGCGGAAAGGATCTCGCCACGCCGCGCGGCTGGATCACCGCGCTGCGGGCCTACAACAACTCCGGGGTGTACGCCCGGGCGGTCCGCGATTGGGCCACCGCCTACGCGAAAGGTCACCCGTTGTAGCAGGATGTATCGCTGACCGGCGAAGCACGCACCGGCTACGACGCAAGGAGAACTCAGTGCCGATTATCGAGCAGGTCGGGGCCCGCGAGATCCTCGATTCCCGCGGTAACCCGACAGTCGAGGTCGAGATTGCCCTGATCGACGGAACGTTCGCCCGCGCCGCGGTGCCCTCCGGCGCGTCGACGGGCGAACACGAGGCCGTCGAGCTGCGCGACGGCGGCGAGCGGTACGGCGGCAAGGGCGTGCAGAAGGCGGTGCAGGCCGTGCTCGACGAGATCGGCCCGGCGGTGATCGGCCTGAACGCCGACGATCAGCGGTTGGTGGACCAGGCGCTGCTGGATCTGGACGGTACGCCCGACAAGTCGCGGCTGGGCGGCAACGCGATCCTGGGCGTCTCGCTGGCCGTGGCCAAGGCCGCCGCCGATTCCGCCGAGCTGCCGCTGTTCCGCTATCTCGGCGGCCCGAACGCGCACATCCTGCCGGTGCCGATGATGAACATCCTCAACGGGGGCGCGCACGCCGACACCGCCGTCGACATCCAGGAGTTCATGGTGGCGCCGATCGGTGCGCCCAGCTTCGCCGAGGCGCTGCGCTGGGGCGCGGAGGTGTATCACGCGCTGAAGTCGGTGCTCAAGAAGGAGGGCCTGAGCACCGGCCTGGGTGACGAGGGCGGTTTCGCCCCCGACGTGGCGGGCACCACCGCGGCCCTGGACCTGATCAGCCGGGCTATCGAGTCGGTCGGGTTCAAACCCGGCGCCGACGTGGCGCTGGCGCTCGACGCGGCGGCCACCGAATTCTTCACCGAGGGGACCGGCTACAAGTTCGAGGGCAGCACCCGCACCGCCGCGCAGATGGCCGACTTCTACGCCGGGCTGCTCGGCTCGTATCCGTTGGTGTCCATCGAAGACCCGCTGTCGGAAGACGATTGGGACGGCTGGGCGACCCTGACCGCGTCGATCGGTGACCGGGTGCAGTTGGTCGGCGACGACATCTTCGTCACCAATCCCGAACGCCTGGAAGAGGGCATCGACAAGGGCGTGGCAAACGCCTTGCTGGTCAAGGTGAATCAGATCGGCACGCTGACCGAGACGCTGGACGCCGTCGCGCTCGCCCACCACAGCGGCTATCGCACGATGATGAGCCACCGCAGCGGCGAAACCGAGGACACCACCATCGCCGACCTGGCCGTGGCCGTGGGCAGTGGGCAGATCAAGACCGGCGCACCGGCCCGCAGCGAGCGCGTCGCCAAGTACAACCAGCTGCTGCGGATCGAGGAGGCGCTCGGTGACGCCGCCCGCTATGCCGGCGACTTGGCCTTCCCTCGTTATGCCGTGGAGGCGAAATAGCTTGACGCGCAACGGTTGACATGGCTGACGCGAAACGGCCCGACTCCAAACGGCGCTCCCCGGCCTCGCGCCCGGGGAAGGCCGGGGATACGGGTCGGCGCCGTCGCTCGGCCAAGCCGTCCTCCAAGCCGTCGTCGCGGACGTCGCCCACCGCGAACCAGGCCGGCCGCGCCACGGCGCGAACGCAGCAAGAACATGTCGTCGAGCCCATCGTGCGCCAGGCCGCCGAATCGGTGGAGCAGCGCTCCGAGCAACGGCTGGGTTTCACCGCGCGCCGGGCGGCGGTGCTTGCCGCGGTGATCTGCGTGCTGACGTTGACCATCGCCGGACCGGTGCGCACCTACTTCGCCCAGCGCACCGAGATGAATCAGCTGGCCGCCACCGAGGCGGCGCTACGGCGTCAGGTCGCGGAGTTGGAGCAGCGCAAGGCCAAACTCGGTGACCCGGCCTACATTGCGGCGCAGGCCCGCGAGCGGCTCGGCTTCGTCAAGCCCGGCGACATCCCGTTCCAGGTGCAGCTCCCGCCGACGGCGGGCGAGCCGACGCAGCCCGGATCCCCGTCGGCGAAGCCGGCCAACACCGACCCCTGGTATACGTCGCTGTGGCACACCATCGCCGACGCCCCGCACCTGCGGCCGGCCAATCCGCCTGCGCCGCAGGCCCCGCCGCCTCCGGCCGAACCGGGCGCGCCCGGTCCGGTGCCCGCACCGAATCCCACGGGTCCCGGTGGTTGATCGTGCCGACCTGGAAGCGGTGGCGCGCCAGCTCGGGCGCGAGCCGCGCGGGGTTATCGAAATCGCCTACCGTTGCCCGAATGGTGAGCCCGGGGTGGTGAAGACGGCACCGAAACTGCCCGACGGCACGCCTTTTCCGACGTTGTACTACCTGACCCATCCGGCGCTGACGGCCGCCGCCAGCAGGCTGGAGACGACGGGGTTGATGCGCGAGATGACCGAGCGGCTGGGCCAGGACGCGGAATTGGCGGCCGCCTACCGGCGCGCCCACGAGTCGTATCTGGCCGAGCGGGACGCGATCGAATCGCTGGGCACCACCTTTTCCGGCGGCGGAATGCCCGACCGGGTCAAGTGCCTGCACGTGCTGATCGCCCATTCGCTGGCCAAGGGGCCTGGTGTGAACCCGTTCGGCGACGAGGCGCTGGCGATCCTGGCCGGCGAGCCCGCGATGGCCGGCATCCTGGAGGCCGGCCGATGGTGAACGACAGGCTCGCCGGAATCGACTGCGGCACCAACTCGATTCGACTGCTGATCGCCGACGTCGACGGTGGCCGGCTGCGCGACGTGTACCGGGAGACGCGCATCGTGCGGCTGGGCCAGGGTGTCGACGCGACCGGTGAATTCGCGGCCGATGCGATAGCCCGCACCCGGGCGGCGCTCGCCGACTACGCGTCGTTGCTGAAACAGCATGGGGTACAACGGGTGCGGATGGTGGCCACCTCCGCCGCCCGCGACGTCGCCAACCGCGATGCGTTCTTCGCGATGACCGCCGACGTGCTGGGCGCGGTGCTGCCGGGGGCGGTGGCGGAGGTGATCACCGGCGCCGAGGAGGCCTCGCTGTCGTTTCGGGGCGCCGTCGGCGAGTTGGACGCTGCGGCGGGGCCTTTCGTCGTCGTCGACCTGGGTGGCGGCTCCACCGAGATCGTCACCGGCGGCGATGCGGTGACGGCCAGCTACTCGGCCGACATCGGCTGCGTGCGGCTGACCGAACGCTGCCTGCATTCGGACCCCCCGACGCCCGAGGAAGTCGCGGCGGCGCGCCGGGTGGTGCGCGAGCGGCTCGAGGTGGCGCTCGGTGTGGTGCCCGTCGAGGGGGCGAAGACCTGGGTCGGGCTGGCCGGGACGATGACCACCCTGTCCGCGCTTGCCCACAACCTGACGACGTATGACTCTGCGGCCATTCATCTTTCGCGCGTCGCCGGTGACGATCTGCTGGCGGTGTGCGAACGGCTGATCGCCATGAGCCGGGCCGAGCGCGCGGCGTTGCCGCCGATGCATGCGGGGCGCGCCGATGTGATCGCCGGGGGCGCCATCGTGGTCGAGGAGTTGGCCCGCGAGTTGCGCGCCCGGGCGGGCATCGACGAGCTGACCGTCAGCGAGCACGACATCCTGGACGGCATCGTGTTGTCCATCGCCGGGTAGGTCACATCCGCCACACCGGCCTCTACAACAGTGGACATGTCTTTTGCCCGCCTCGTAGCGACAACTCGGTCGGTGTCGTACCCGTGTGCGACCGTCCGGGGATGGGCTATTCACTCAAAGGGATCGAGCTGCGCTACGTGCTGGCGATGCAGCTGGCGGTACATGGACCGGCCACCATCACCGAGCTGACCGAAGCGCTTGACTGGCATGGGTTTTACGTTCGGGGCCGCCCATCGAAGGCGATCTCGGATGCGCTGCGCTGGGAGGTCGGACGTGGCCGGGTGCGGCGCCTCGGGCGGGGCCGGTATGGGCCCGGGTACATGCCGCGCGGCACCGAACATCGGATCCATCAGCGCGTGTTGGCGTTACGCGAGGCGGCGGCCGAGTTGTCGCGGAAAGGCGGGCAATTAACTGAGCTACCCGCGCGGAGGCCCGAGTGGCTGGTGTGATTCAGGGGCCCAGCCGGCCGCGGGACAGGCGCCACGCGCTCACACCTCGAATCGATACCCCATGCCGGACTCGGTCAGCAGGTGCTTGGGATGCGAGGGGTCATCCTCGAGTTTGCGGCGCAGCTGCGCGAGATACACGCGCAGGTAATGGGTTTCGGTGGCATACGCCGGACCCCACACCTCCTTGAGAAGCTCCTCGCGGCCGACCAACTTGCCGCGGTTGCGGACGAGGACTTCGAGCATCCCCCACTCGGTTGGGGTGAGGTGAACCTCGCTGCCGTGCTTGGTGACCTTCTTGGCGGCCAGGTCGACGGTGAACGATTCGGTCTCGATGACCGGTTGTTCGAGTTCGGAGGCCGCGGTGTTGCGCCGGACCGCCGCGCGCAGCCGCGCCAGGAACTCGTCCATGCCAAAGGGTTTCGTGACGTAGTCATCGGCCCCGGCGTCCAGCGCCTCGACCTTGTCCGACGAATCGGTGCGCGCCGACAACACGATGACCGGCGCGGTGAGCCAGCCGCGCAGACCGGCCAGCACGTCGATCCCGGAGATGTCGGGCAGGCCGAGGTCGAGGATCACCACGTCGGGCTTGTGTTCGGCGGCGGCCCGCAATGCGCCGGCGCCGCTGGACGCGGTGATCACCTCATAACCCCGCACGGACAGGTTGATGCGCAGCGCGCGCAGGATCTGCGGCTCGTCGTCGATCACCAGAACGCGAGTCACAGTGCGCCCATCTGTTGCGGCGCAGCCAAATCCACGATCACCGTCAGCCCGCCTCCCGGGGTGTCGGTGGCCGTAATCGTCCCGCCCATCGCTTCGACGAAGCCCCGCGCCACCGACATCCCCAGGCCCACGCCGGTGGTGTTGTCGTGATCTCCGAGCCGCTGAAACGCTGCGAAGATCTGCTCCTCGGCCCCGTGCGGGATTCCGGGGCCTTCGTCGATGACGTTGATCAGGACGCGATCGCCCACCCGTCCGGCGTTGACCCGCACCACACAGTTGGGCGCATAGCGCAGCGCGTTGTCGATCAGATTGGCCAGCACCCGTTCCAGCAGCCCCGCATCGGCCATCACCATCGCATCGGCGACGTCGATCTTGACCCGGTCGATCGCGGACCGGAAGAAACCGGTGGCGCCAGCCCCGATGCTGACCAGGGCCCGCTGCACGGTCTCCTCCAAATACACGACGCGCAGGTCCGGGTGGATCACCCCGGCGGCCAAACGCGATGAGTCAAGCAGGTTTCCGACCAGCGCGGTCAGCTGGTCGATCGACTCCTCGATGGTGGCCAGCAATTCGGCGGTGTCGGTGGGGGAGAAGGCGACGTCTTCGGCGCGCAGGCTCGAGACCGCGACCTTGGCCGCCGCCAGGGGTGTCCGCAGGTCGTGGCTGACCGCCGACAGCAGGGAACGGCGCAGTTCGTCGGCCCGCACGATCGCCTCGGTGCGGCTGGCTTCCTCGGCGAGCTCGCGTTGCCTGATCAAACCCGCGGCCTGCCTGGCCACCGCGCCGAGCACCCGCCGGTCGCGCGCGGAAAGCTTCCTGCCGGCCAGCAGCATCCAGAACTCGTCGTCACCGACCTCGATCGCGGTGTCGGCGGAATCGATTGTCACACAGGGATCGCGGCCCACACACGCCACCACCTCACTCTTCCTGCCGCGAGCGCGCGCTTGGTCGTCGGGCTCGCGCAACATGCTGACGGTTCGCTGGGCGTAGGTCTCACGGACTCGCTCGAGCAGCGTTTCCAGATCGGCGCCGCGCAGCACCGAACCGGCGAACAGGGTCAGCAGCTCGGCCTCCTGCGAGGCGCGCCGTGCTTCCCGGGTGCGTTTGGCGGCGAAGTCGACCAGCACCGCGACGGCGACCGCGATGAGCAGCAGCACCAATTCGGTGATGGCACTGTTGGGTTCGGCGATGGTGAAGCTGTGCCGCGGGGCGATCAGGAAATAATTCAGCAGCAGCCCGGACAGCACGGCTGAAAGCACCGCGGGCGCAATGCCTCCCAACAGCCCGACCAGCAGCACGCCGACGAAGAACAGGGCGCTCTCGCCGCCGGTGTCCAGATACGGGTCCAGCGTCGTCACCGTGATCGCGCAGATGACCGACGGTACGATCAGGGCCGCCAGCCACGACGCCACCCGGCGCTCGCGGGGCGCCAGCGAGGACGCGCGGAAGCCGCGCTTGGATTCCTCGTGGGTGACCAGGTGCACGTCGATCTTTCCCGACAGCTCGACGATCCGCGGGCCGATGCCCTCCTCGAACAGCCGGGCCCAGCGCGATCGCCGCGAGGTGCCGATCACCAGCTGTGTGGCGTTCATCTCGCGGGCGAATTCGAGTAGTGCTGTGGGCACCTCGTCGCCGACCACGGTGTGCATGGACGCGTCCAGGCTGCTGGCCAGTTCCCGGATCTTGGCCATCCGCGACTCCGACAGCCCGGCCAGCCCGTCGCCGCGGATGACGTGCACCACCATCAGCTCGGCGGTCGACTTCGAGGCGATCCGGGATGCCCGTCGTACCAGCGTTTCGGACTCGGGACCACCGGTGACCGCGACGACGACCCGTTCGCGGGCCTCCCACATGTCGGTGATCTTGTTCTCGGCCCGGTATTTGGCCAGCGCGGTGTCGACCTGGTCGGCCAGCCACAGCAGCGCCAATTCCCTTAGCGCGGTGAGGTTTCCACGGCGAAAGTAGTTCGACAGCGCGGCATCGATGCGATCGGGCGCGTAGACGTTGCCGTGAGACAGCCTGCGCCGCAACGCCTCCGGCGTGATGTCGATGAGCTCAACCTGGGAGGCCTGGCGCACGATGAAGTCCGGTATGGTCTCCTTCTGCTCGATGCCGGTGATCTGCGCGACGACGTCGTTGAGGCTTTCCAGGTGCTGGACGTTGACGGTGGAGATCACGGTGATGCCGGCGTCGAGCAGTTCCTCGACGTCCTGCCACCGCTTGGGGTTCTTGCTGCCCGGCGTATTGGTGTGCGCGAGCTCGTCGACCAGTACGACCTGGGGGTGTCGCGCCAACACGGCCGGCACGTCGAGTTCGGGGAAGCTGCCGCCGCGATATTCGACATGGCGTGGCGGGATCACCTCGATGCCCTCAAGCAGCTCAGCGGTTTTCGAGCGCCCGTGGGTTTCCACCACGCCCGCCACCAGATCGGTGCCGCGTTCCAGCCGCCGATGCGCTTCGCCCAGCATCGAGTACGTCTTACCCACGCCCGGAGCCGCACCGAGGTAGATGCGTAGCTCCCCGCGCTTGGGATGGTGGTCGCGGAGGCCGACGTCACTCACGTCAACCATCATCCCCCCTCGCCGCTAACTCGTGACCGGATACCGGTGGTCGAGTTGCAGATTAAGTTGCAGCACATTGACGCACGGTTCACCGAAGAACCCGAGTCCGCGCCCACTGCGGTTCTGCGCGACCACTGCACGGATCTGATCTGGGCTGACGTGGCGGACTTTGGCCACCCGCGTCACCTGCATCTCGGCGTAGGCGGGTGAGATGTTCGGGTCCAGGCCGCTGCCGCTGGCGGTCACCGCATCGGCCGGTACCGCCGGGACGGCCGGGGCGGCACCGCGGATCGGCACGATCTGGCCGATCGAATAGTCGTCGCCGTACTTGGCGCATTCGACGCGCACACCCTGGTAGACGGTGAGGAACGGGGCGGCTGTCGATCCGCACGGCTCGTTGACGCTGACCACCCGGGTCGGGCGGATGACGTTGCCGCGCGCGTCCCGCGGGCCGATCACCGACAGCACCGCACCCACGCCGCCGCCCGTGCAGAACGGTCGCGACCCGTCGACCCCCTCCAGCTTGCCGACCGCGGCGCTGCGCGCGCACACCGTCGTCAACAGGCTCGGTTTGAAGCCCGCGTCCGACGCCGACTTTCCGGCCGCCAGTTGCGCCGGGTCGGCGGGCGTGTCGACGATGCTTTCCGGGCCCAGGTTGCTGCCGCCCGACGACGTCGGGTCATACCCGGTGCCGGCGGCCGACGGACGACTCTGGAAGTACTGCGGCAGCGCGTTGCCGCTGGAGTCGGTGAACGATTGGCCGATCAGTCTGCTGCCCACCGGCTTTCCGTTGGCGGTCAGAATCGACCCTTCTGCCTGGTCGCGCAGCCCGGGAAACTGCGCGATGACCCAGATGAACAGGGGATAGGCCAGGCCGGTGATCGCGGTCAGCACCAGCAGCGCGCGCAGTGCCGCCCAGTGCAGGCGGACGAAATTCGAGAACGTCATGTCAGGACATCCCTGGGATGAATTGGACGATCAGGTCGATCGCCTTGATTCCGATGAACGGGGCGACGATGCCGCCGAGGCCATAGACATAGAGGTTGCGGCTCAACAACTTTGACGCGCTGCTCGGCGTGTACCGCACGCCCCGCAGCGACAGTGGGATCAGCAGCACGATGATGATCGCGTTGAAGGTGACCGCGGACAGGATGGCCGATTGCGGGCTGTGCAGCCGCATCACGTTGAGCAGATCCAGGCCGGGAAACAGTGCGACGAACATCGCCGGGATGATCGCGAAGTACTTCGCGATGTCGTTGGCGATCGAGAAGGTGGTCAGCGCGCCCCGGGTGATCAGCAGCTGCTTGCCGATCTCGACGATCTCGATGAGTTTGGTGGGATCGGAGTCCAGGTCCACCATGTTGCCGGCCTCTTTGGCGGCCGACGTGCCGGTGTTCATCGCCACCCCCACGTCGGCTTGAGCCAGCGCGGGTGCGTCGTTGGTGCCGTCGCCCGTCATCGCGACCAGCTTGCCGCCCTCCTGCTCGCGCTTGATCAGGTCGAGCTTGTCCTCGGGCGTGGCCTCGGCCAGGAAGTCGTCCACACCCGCTTCGTCGGCGATTGCCTTGGCCGTCAACGGGTTATCGCCGGTGATCATCACCGTCCGGATGCCCATCTTGCGCATCTCGTCGAACCGCTCGCGCATGCCCTGCTTGACGACGTCCTTGAGGTGGATGACCCCGAGCACTCTCGCCTCGCCGCCTCGACTTTCCCCGACGACCAGCGGTGTGCCGCCCCCGGCGGAGATGCCGTCGACGACCTGACCAAGCTGTGGGGGGACCTTGCCCCCTTGGGCGCGTACCCATTCCGCGACCGAGCTCGCTGCGCCCTTGCGCAACAGGTGACCCTCGAGGTCGACGCCCGACATCCGGGTGGTGGCCGAGAACGTCACCCATTGGGCCTGGGACAGCTCACCCGGTGTGCGCGCACGCAGCCCGAAGTGCTGCTTGGCGAACACGACAACCGAACGGCCCTCGGGTGTTTCGTCGGCCAGGCTGGACAGCTGCGCAGCGTCGGCCAGCTGCTCGGCAGAGACACCGTCGAGCGGGATGAAGGCCGCGGCCTGCCGGTTGCCCAGTGTGATGGTGCCCGTCTTGTCCAGCAGCAGGGTGTTGACGTCGCCGGCGGCCTCCACCGCCCGCCCGGACATGGCGAGCACGTTGCGCTGCACCAGCCGGTCCATGCCGGCGATGCCGATGGCCGACAGCAGCGCACCGATCGTCGTCGGGATCAGGCACACCAGCAACGACACCATCACGATTCCGGTGACGCCGCTTGCGCCCAGCGCCTGGCCGTCCGGGACGCCCGGGTTGTTCGCCTTGGCGTAGATCGCCAACGGCTGCAGGGTCGCCACGGCGAAGACGAAGATGATCGTCAGCGCGGCCAGCAGGATGTTCAGCGCGATCTCGTTCGGCGTCTTCTGCCGGTTGGCGCCCTCGACGAGCGCGATCATCCGGTCGATGAAGCTCTCCCCGGGCTTCTGGGTGATCCGCACGACGATGCGGTCGCTGAGCACGGTGGTGCCGCCGGTGACCGCCGACCGGTCGCCGCCGGACTCGCGGATCACCGGGGCCGATTCGCCGGTGATGGCCGATTCGTCCACCGACGCAATGCCTTCCACCACGTCGCCGTCCCCGGGGATCACCTGTCCCGCCTCGACCACCACGACGTCGCCCTGCTGCAACTGCGGCGCGGCGACCGCTTCCTCGACCGCGGCCGCGCCGGGCGCCCAGTCCTTGAGGCGGCGGGCCAAGGTCTGGGTCTTGGCGCGGCGCAACGTCTCGGCCTGGGCCTTGCCGCGGCCTTCGGCCACCGCTTCGGCGAGATTGGCGAACAACACCGTGAGCCACAGCCAGATCACGGTCAGCCAGGCGAACCACGTCGGGTCGATGATCGCCAGCGCGGTGCTCCAGGCGGCGCCGATTTCGACGATCAGCATCACCGGGTTGCGCCACAGGGTGCGCGGGTCGAGCTTGCGCAGCGCATCCGGGGTGGACGTCCACAGCATCTTGGGGTCGAGCAGCCCGCCCTGCACCCGTTTCCTGCCAGTGGCCGCCGCCGGCTGGGTCTGCTGCTCGGCGGGGTGGATCGCGGTCGCGGTCATCAGTGGATTCCTTCGGCGAGAGGCCCAAGCGCGAGCATGGGCAGGAACGTCAGGGCAACGACAATCAACGTGACGCCGGCGACCATGCCCACGAATTGGGGTCGGTGGGTGGGCAGGGTCCCCGCGGAATCCGGTGTGCTGCCCTGCCTGGCCAGCGATCCCGCCAACGCCAGAACGAGCACGATGGGCAGAAACCGGCCGAACGCCATGGCCAGGCCGAGCGCCGTGTTGTACCAGTCGGTGTTGGCGCTCAGGCCCGCGAAGGCCGACCCGTTGTTGTTGGCCGCCGAGGTGAACGCGTAGAGGACCTCGGAGAGCCCGTGCGGCCCGCTGTTGAGCATGCCGGCCCGTTCGCCGGGCAGCGCCATTGCGATCGCGGTGCCGGTCAGCACGATCAACGGGGTGACCAGGAAATAGCTTGCGGCGAGCTTGATTTCGCGCGGGTTGATCTTCTTGCCGAGGTACTCCGGCGTGCGCCCGACCATCAGCCCGGCCACGAAGACGGTGATCACCGCCAGCATGAGGATGCCGTACAGGCCCGACCCGGTGCCGCCGGGGGCGACCTCGCCCAGCTGCATGTTGAACATCGCGATCATGCCGCCGAGGCTGGTCAGCGAGTCGTGGGTGGAGTCGACGGCGCCGGTGGAGGTCAGCGTGGTCGCGGCGGCGAACACCCCGGAATCGGTGACGCCGAAGCGCTGCTCGACCCCCTCCATCGCCGCGCCGATCGACGTCGGCACTGTGCCGTGGTGTTGCGCCTGGAACCACAGCATGAACGCCGTGCTGGTGGTGTAGAGCGTCGCCATCACGGCCGCAATCGCGAAGCCCTGCTTGGTGTTTCCCACCATGCGCCCGAAGGTGCGTGGCAGCGAGAAGCCGATCACCAGGATCAAAAAGATTTCCAGCCAGTTGGTCCACACCGTCGGGTTCTCGAACGGGTGCGCGGAGTTCGCGTTGTAGAAGCCGCCGCCGTTGGTGCCGAGCTCCTTGATGACCTCCTGGCTGGCCACCGGGCCGCCGGTGATGGTCTGCTGGGTGCCGTTGAGGCTGGTGACCACCTGGTCGTGCAGGTGGAAGTTCTGGATCGCCCCGCCGGCCACCAGCAGAATCGCGCTGAGGACGGCGATGGGCAGCAGAATGCGCAGCGTTCCGCGGACCAGGTCCACCCAGAAGTTGCCCAGCTCGCCGGTGCGTCTGCGGGCGAACCCGCGCACCAGCGCGACGGCCACGGCCATCCCGACGGCGGCCGACACGAAGTTCTGCACCGCCAGGCCGGCCATCTGCACCAGGTGGCCCTGGGTGGTTTCACCGGAGTAGGCCTGCCAGTTGGTGTTGCTGACGAAGCTGACCGCGGTGTTCCACGCCAGCGAGGGCGTCATCTTCGTGGCCGGATCGTGTAGATGCAGCGGCAACTTGTCCTGCACGAGCTGGAATCCGAACAGGAACAGGATGCTGACCGACGAGAACGCCAACACGCTGCGCGCGTAGGCGCCCCACGTCTGCTCGGAGCGGGCGTCGACGCCGATCACTCGGTAGATCGCCCGTTCGACGTGGAGGTCTTTTTCCGACGTGTACACGCGAAACATGTAGTCGCCGAAGGGCACATGCACCACCACCACCGCCGCCACGAGTACGACGAAGAACAGGACCCCGGCCGTTGTCGTGTTCACTTAGAACCGCTCCGGGAACAGCAGCGCGCCTCCGAGGTAGAGCGCGATGAGGATCGAAAGCACCAGGCCGACCGCGTTTTGGTAGTTCACAGCCGCTCGACCAACTTCTGGGCCACGCCGAGTGCGGCGAACACCGCCACAGTCAGCACGACATACACCACCGCGCCCATCATTTCTCCGTCCCGTGCCTGCATACGAAAGGACCTCGACGAGCCAGCCACCGCGCGCCGGCCAAGCCAGCTCGAAACTAATTGGCGCACGCGGGCAACGGGCTTTGGATTGACGCTTTCCTAACAGCGCCGCAGCGGCTCTTTACGTTTTCTTTACGGCCCGCCGACCCGGTAGATGCGCAGACAAAGGGCGAGTACGGCCGGCTGAATTACCGGCTCGACGCGGGATGGGCCGGATCGTCCACCAACGGCAGCCGGACCCGGAAAACCGTGCAGCCCTCGGTGGATTCGGCCGTGACCGAACCATGATGGGCCTTGACGATCGAACTGACGATGGCCAGGCCCAAACCGTTGCCCGAGCCGTTGGATCTCGACTTGTCGGCCCGGACGAACCGCTCGAACAACCTGGGCAGCAGGTCCTCGTCGATACCCGGGCCGTCGTCGGTGACGGTTATTTCCGCAAACGGTGCGGGATCGTCACGGCGACAGGTGATTCCGGTCGTCACCGTCACCCCGGGCGGGGTGTGCACGCGGGCGTTGCTGAGCAGGTTGCTGACCAGCTGATGCAACCGGGCGTGATCGCCGCGCACCCACACCGGCTCGTCGGGCAGTTCCTTGACCCAGTGGTGCGTCAACGCGGCGACCCGCGCGTCGTTGACCGCATTGCTGACCACCTCGGCCAGGTCGACGTCTTCGGATTGCAGGTCTTGGCCTTCGCCCAGCCGGGACAGCAGGAGCAATTCGTCGACGAGCAAGGCCATCCGCCGTGCCTCGGACTCGATGCGGGCCAACGCGTATTCCGTGGTGGGCGGCAGCGCCGAACTGTCCTGGCGGGTGAGTTCGGCATAGCCCTGAATGGCGGCCAGCGGTGTGCGCAATTCGTGGCTGGCGTCGGTGATGAACTGGCGCATCCGCAGATCGGACTCGACCCGGTGCGCCAGCGCGCTATCGACGTTGTCCAACAAGCGATTCAACGTGTGCCCGACGATCCCGACCTCGTTTTGCGGGTTGGTGTCCTGCGGGGGGACGCGGACGCTGATCCGGTGGTCGTCGCCGGTGAGCGGCATGGCGGCGACATCGGCGGCGATCGCCGCCAGCCGGCGCAGCGGGCGCAGCGTGTAGCCCACCACCCACACGGTGAGCCCGGCGGTGATCACCAACGCGGTCGCGGTGAGCACGGTGGTGGTGAGTTGTTTGCGCGCGATGATGCGGTCGGCGAGGTTCTGCGACACCCCGACGACGAGGACGTCGGACCCGACGACGGTGCTGTCGACGCGATGCGGCCCGAGCCGGCCGAGGATCTCGGTGCGCGGCGGTCCATCGCTCCACGATTGCGCTTGCAGATCTTGGACGACGTCGGGCGGCGCGGGCCTCGGTTCGTCTTCGGAGAACACCGCCGACCCGATCACGGTGCCGTTGTGCAGCACGGCGATGAGGTTGCCCGGCGTCTGCCCGGTGAACTCGAGCATCGCCTGGGCGATCGGCGGGGTGCCGGGATGCGACGAAACGTGTTCGCCGTTCTGGTATTTCGTGTACTGATGGCTGAACGCGTCCAGGGACTCGGCGACGTCGGCATCGCTCATGATGTTGACATAGCCGCGCAGGCTCAGCACCGAGACGATGCCGACCGTCACCAGCACCACGCTGACCACGGCCAGCACACCGAGCAACAACTGGCGGCGCAGCGAGTGGGGAAACCACCGGGAATAGGCCCCGGAGGCGGTGCCCCGGTCTCGGGTCATTCCGCCGGCCGCAGCATGTACCCCACCCCGCGGACGGTATGAATCATCGGTTCGCGCCCGGAGTCAATCTTTTTTCGCAGGTAGGAGATGTAGAGATCGACGATGCTGGTGCGCCCGGCGAAGTCGTAATTCCAGACGCGGTCCAGGATCTCGGTGCGGCTCAGCGCGCGGCGGGGATTGCGCATGAGGAAACGCAGCAGTTCGAACTCGGTGGAGGACAGCGATATCTTGTCGCCGGCGCGGGTGACCTCCCGGCTGGCGCTGTCGACCTTGAGGTCGCCGACCTTGAGGGTTTCGGCGGTCGGCGTGGGTTGCTGGCCGGACCGGCGAAGCAGCCCGCGCAGCCGGGCGACCAGTTCCTCGAGGCTGAACGGCTTGGTCATGTAGTCGTCGGCGCCGGCGGTCAGACCGGTGACCCGGTCCATCACCGAGTCCCGCGCGGTGAGGAAGAGGGTGGGGGTGTAGGCGTCGGACTGGCGGACGCGTTCCAGGATCCGCAACCCGTCGACGTCGGGAAGCATGATGTCGAGGACGAGGACGTCGGGGCTGACCCGGTCGAACTTGGCCATGGCCTCGCGCCCGTTGTGGGCGATGTCGACCACCCAGCCCTCGTAGTGCAGCGCCATCTTCACCAGGTTGGTCAGCGCCGGCTCGTCGTCGACCAGCAAAACCCTGATGGGGGATCCGTCGGCGCGGGAAATCCTGGGCAGCTGGCCCAGGATGGCTTGGCGTGGGCGCTGCGAACTGGAGTATTCCGACATCACGGTCATGTTCCTACATTGTGGCAAGGCACATACAGGATTGTCACGGAGTTCATAGAGTTCTCAAATGTGGCAAACCCTCCTCGGCCACGGTGTGAAGCCATTCTCCCGCCCCGATGCGGTGCGAACCCGGCTCCGCGCCGCGCCGCGCCGGATCGGGTTGCGGCGCTTGCCGATTCCGGATTCCTCGGCGGCCGGATCGCCGAGTCCATCCAGGCCGTTGCAGCACGGGTGGATTGGGCTACCCGCATACGAAAACCGGGGCCGCACACCAGATCGGTGCGCGGCCCCGGCGTCGAGAGAAGGTGTCAGGCCCAGCTGGACCCAACGGCGCTGTCGGTGCTGGCCATGTTGCTGCCCGCGGACTGGACCTTCTGTCCGTGGGAGTTGGCCTGCTCGTAGATGACCTGGAAGTTGCGACCCAACTGGGTGATGAACTCCTGGCATGCCACCGA
>NZ_LZKY01000286.1:0-717 GCF_001673055.1 Mycobacterium sp. 1245801.1 | reverse complement strand
GACCAGCGCTATCCCGGCGACGCCGGGGTGCTGGCGGCGCTGCTGCTGAACCGCATCACCCTGGCCCCGGGCGAGGCCATCTTCGTCTCCGCCGGCAACCTGCACACCTACCTGCGCGGTTTCGCGGTGGAGGTGATGGCCAACTCCGACAACGTGTTACGCGGCGGGCTGACCCCCAAGCACGTCGACGTGCCCGAGCTGCTGCGCGTGCTGGACTTCGCGCCCACCACCGAGGAGCAGCTGCGCCCGCCCATCCGCCGCGAGGGTTTCGGCCTGATCTATGAGACGCCGACCGACGAGTTCGCCGTCGCCCTGTTGCAGCTCGACGACGAGTACGTCGGCCACGAGGTGGACGCGACGTGCAGCCACGACGGCCCGCAGATCCTGTTGTGCAGCCAGGGCTGCACAACGGTGCACGGCAAATCCGGCTCGCTGACACTGAAGCGGGGGATGGCCGCCTGGGTCGCGGCCGACGACGCCCCGATCCGGCTGGTCGCGCACCAACCCACCAAGTTGTTCAGGGCGACGGTGGGGTTGTGACCGGGGCCTAGGCCCGATCGTGGCGACCCGCCTCGCCCGGCTGCGCCGCGCTCGCGCTCGCCACGCGCTCTTTGGCGGCCTGACGCCGCTCGCCCAGCCAGAGCCGCAGATTGTGCGCCATGGCGCGGCCGATGATCCGCGGCGGCGGAACCATATACAGGCTGTCCAGCAGCGAGA
>NZ_LZKY01000285.1:0-32096 GCF_001673055.1 Mycobacterium sp. 1245801.1 | reverse complement strand
CGCGGAGTCCGCGGGAGGCGGCGGCGCGGCAGCGACGGGCGCCGGCGCCGGCCGCACCGAATCCGGTGCGGCGGTGGCCGGTACGGGCGCGGCGGTGAGCGGCGCGGCGGCGGCCAACTTCGATGCGGTGGGCGGGCTGATTGGATCGGCGGGTGACGGGCCGGACGGCGCGGACCCCTTCACCGACGGTGGCAAGGACGGCTTGGACGAAACCCCGTTCCACCCAGAAGATCTCGAGGACGCCGACGCCAAGGCGCCCGCCGACGACGCGCCCGCCGGCCAGGCCGCCGAGGATGGGCAGGCCCAGCCCGTCGACGAAGCCGCGCCGCCCCCACCGCCGAGACCACCGCCGCCGAGCCCTCCGCCCAGATCGCCACCACCGAGTCCGCCGCCCAGGTCACCGAGTCCGCCCAGGCCGTCCGCCGGCATGCCCAGGGCATCGCGGATCCCGGCGCCCCAGTCCGCGGGAGGCGGCGGCGCGGCAGCGACGGGCGCCGGCGCCGGACTCACCGAATCCGGTGCGGCGGTGACCGGTACGGGCGCGGCGGTGAGCGGCGCGGCGGCGGCCAACGTCGGTGCGGGTTGCGCCGGCGGGGCGAGCGGCACCGGCGCAACACCGGTTCCGAGATCACCGGGAAATTCGAAGCGCGCCGTCGGGACGGCGGCCATCTTGTCGATGACCATGGCGTAGGACGTGTCGACCCCGTCCGACGCCGACCGCACCCCGGTCAACCAGTCGTTGCGAATGTCGTTGTCCACGTAGGGCATTACCTGTTGGCGGATCACGTCCGCCGGGCCGTCTCGGTCCCCGGCCATGACGGCGGCAGCGGCGGCGAGCCATGCCGGCCGGTGGGCACGCACCCGGTCGTCGACGGTGATGACGGTCGCCACCTCCGAATCGACCAGGTACCACAGGTTGTCGCGGAGTGACTCGTACCGTTGGGCCGCCGCGCGCAGTTCGCTGGCAACGGCGTCCGCGGCGTCGCAGTGCCGTTGCAACAGCTGCACCGCGGCGTCCCCGCCCGGGCCCGTCCACGCCGCGGCCAGCTCGGCCACCTGGGCGCGCTGCATGCGCAACGCTTCGGCCGCCACCACGCCCGCCGCCCGCAGCTCCGCACAGTCGCGGTCCAGCGCGCGCAGGTCCAGGCCGTCCTCGCCCGCATACCACTCCCGGACGCGGGCGGGATGCGTTGTCAGATCAGCGTTTTCGTAGCCCAACGCATGACAGGCCTGCACATAGGCCTGGGTGTGCTCGACAAAATCCCGGCCCTCGGCGAGCCGGGCGGCCACGTCCAACCGGTCGGCCATCGGCTAGGCGATCCGCGCCGCGGCATACAGGTCGGCGTCGGCGTAGCGTTCGGCGCTGGACCGCAGCGCGACGGCGATCTCCCCCGACGCGCGCCCCCACTGCGACACCTGCGCCACCAGCCGCTCGACTTCGACGCGCAGGGCGTCACCGCGCGCGGTGTGCGCGCGCCCCGCGGCGGCCCCGCCGAACGCCAGCCTGGCCAGGTGATCGCTCACCGCGCGGTCGATGAAGTCGGCCGCCATGGCGAATTGATTGGCGACCCGCTGTGTGGCCGGCGCGTCGAACTGGGTGACGGCTAAGGGTCGTGTTCCCCCAACGGATTTCATGCCTTATCCGACGCCCGCTGACGGGGCGGGGTTCCGATGGGTTAGGAGATCTACAGCGCGTCGCTGACCGCTTCGGCGACCCGGGTGGCGATCCGCGCGGCGGTGTCCTTTTCCGGCGCTTCCACCATGACGCGGATCATCGGTTCGGTTCCCGAGGGGCGCAACAGGATTCGGCCGGTGTCGCCCAGCTCGGCCTCGGCCTGCCCGAGGGCGGTCTGAACCGCGGGCGCGCTGGCGGCGGTGTCCTTGTCGGCGACGGTGACGTTGATCAGTACCTGTGGCAACGTCTGCATGGCCGAGGCCAGCTCGGCCAGCGACGAGCCGGTCTGCACCATGCGGTTCATCAGCCGCAGGCCGGTGACGATGCCGTCACCGGTCGAGCCCAGCGCGGGCATCACGATGTGCCCGGACTGCTCGCCGCCCAGGCTGTAGTCGCCGGCCCGCAACTCCTCCACGACGTAACGGTCGCCAACGCCGGTGGTGCGCACCGTGATTCCCGCCGAGCGCATGGCCAGGTGCAGGCCCAGGTTACTCATCACGGTGGTGACCAGCGTCTTGGACGCCAGCTCGCCGGCCTCGTGCATCGCCGTCGCGAGCACCACCATGATGTGGTCGCCGTCGACCAGGTTGCCTCCTGCGTCGATGGCCAGGCACCGGTCGGCGTCGCCGTCGTGCGCCAGGCCCAGGTCGGCGCGGTGCGCGACGACCGCCGCGCGCAGCGAATCCAGGTGCGTCGACCCGCAGTTGTCGTTGATGTTCAGGCCGTTGGGGTCGGCGTTGATGGCGATCACCCGGGCGCCGGCCGCGCGGTAGGCCCGCGGGGCCACCGCGGAGGCCGCGCCGTGGGCGCAGTCCACCACCACGGTCAAGCCGTCCAGGCGCAGGGTGCTGGCCTTGCTCAGGTGGCGCAGGTAGCGGTCGGCCGCGTCCTCGGCGTCGATCACCCGCCCGATCCCGGCGCCGACCGGGCGCAGCCCGGGATCGACAGGGACATCAGCCAGCAACGCTTCAATGTCATTCTCGGTGCCGTCGTCGAGCTTGTGGCCGCCGGGGCCGAAGATCTTGATGCCGTTGTCGGGCATCGGGTTGTGCGACGCGGAGATCATCACCCCGAAGTCGGCGTCGTAAGCGCCGGTCAGGTAGGCGACCGCGGGGGTGGGCAGCACCCCGACCCGCAGCGCGTCGACGCCCTGACTGGTCAGCCCGGCGATCACCGCGGCCTCCAGCATTTCGCCGCTGGCCCGCGGATCGCGGCCGATCACCGCGACCCGCCGCCCCGGTGCCGGCGCGCTCGCCAGGTGCCGCGCCGCCGCCGAACCCAGCGCCAGCGCCAGCTCCGCGGTCAACTCGCGATTGGCGACCCCACGGACACCGTCGGTGCCGAATAGTCGACCCATGCGAACAAACCTCTCACAGTTGTCGGGCTAGCACCTAACGTGCCCGTTCCTTTGTGAATGAAACCGGCCATGCCGGGGCGCAGACACGCCGCAACCGGCCACAACTTGTGCACCGCGATGCCAAGTTGTGGCCGGATAGCGATCGCTCGATCAGCGCTTGCTGTACTGAGGCGCCTTGCGGGCCTTCTTCAGGCCGTACTTCTTGCGCTCGGTGGCACGCGGGTCACGGGTGAGGAAGCCGGCCTTCTTCAGCGGGGGCCGGTCCTCGGGCTGCGCCAGGATCAGCGCCCGCGCGATGCCCAGCCGCAGCGCGCCGGCCTGCCCCGACGGACCGCCGCCGTGCAGCAGCGCGTAGATGTCGAAGCTGTCCACCCGGTCGACGGTGACCAGCGGGGCCTTGATGAGCTGCTGGTGCACCTTGTTGGGGAAGTAGCCCTCCAGGGTGCGGCCGTTCAGGTTGAACTTGCCGGTGCCGGGCACCAGGCGCACCCGCACCACGGCCTCCTTGCGGCGGCCGACGGTCTGGATGGGCCGGTCGAAGACGAAGGACTCGGCGGGCGCGGCGACTTCGGCGGTCTCGGAGGCCTCCACCGGGGCCTCGGTCACCTCGGCGGCCTCTGCGACTTCTGCGGTCTCCGGGTTCTCCGGGTTCTCCGGGTTTTCGGGGTTTTCCAAGGCCTCGGTCGTTTCGGTCACTGGGCCACCTGCTTGATCTCGTACGGGACGGGCTGTTGTGCGGCGTGGGGGTGCGTCGGGCCGGCGTAGACGTGCAGCTTGCGCGCGATCTGGCGGGCCAGCTTGTTCTTGGGCAGCATGCCGACGATCGCGTCCTCCACGACCCGGTCGGGGTGCTTGTCCATCAGCTCGCGGATCGTCCGGCTGCTCAGACCGCCGGGATACCCCGAGTGGCGGTAAGCCAGCTTCTTGTCCAGCTTCTGGCCGCTGAACGCGACCTTGTCGGCGTTGATGACGATGACGTAGTCACCGCCGTCGACATTGGGGGTGAACGTCGGCTTGTGCTTGCCGCGCAGCAGGGTGGCTGCCGCGACGGCAAGGCGGCCAAGCACCACGTCCGTGGCGTCGATGACGTGCCACGACCGCGTGGTGTCACCCGCCTTTGGCGTGTACGTAGGCACAGCGCTTACCTTCTTTTCTCGAGGTGGATCCCGGTATGACCCGGGGGCCGGTCAGGCGTTCGCGGTAAGGGCTTGGTCTCGGCGACCGACATTGACCCGAGGCCCCGGCGTACCGCACGCCAACGGAGCAGCTTACCGACCGCCATCCCCGCAGGTCAAAATGACTGTGTGGTCCCGACGGCTCTCCCCCGTCAGGACCACACAGTCTCACGGCGCGGCTCGAACCGCGCGGTGTCCCTTCGGCCGCTAGCGCGCCCAGCTGCCGGCGGCCCGGCGGTCGGCGTTGGCCACCTCTTCGGCGCCGTCGCGTACCGCGTTTCCCAGCTCGGCCAATATCTCGTTGAGCGCCGTCGCCGACTGATGCCATTTCAGCTGTTCGGCCTGGTAGGCGGTGGCCGCTTCGCTGGTCCAGAGTTGCCGCAGCGGTGCGATCTGCGAGCTCAGCTCGTCGAGCGCGGCGTTGAACCGGGCCGACGTGGCGTGGATGTCCTGGCGCACCGAGTGTTCGATTTCGCCGAAGTTATAGGAAAGCACCGGGTCCACGGCGATCCTCTCTCCTCACAGGTTTCCGCCGGCGGCGGCGATGTGGTGTGCGTGGTTATGGCCGGCCTCCTGCAGGGTGGCGGCGTTGTGCCGAATGGTGTCGGCGATCGTGCTCAGCGCGTGGTAGAGCCTCAGCGACTCGGCGTTCCAGCGGTCCATCACGTCCTTGAAGCGCGCGGCCGCCAGCCCGCCCCACGCCGAGTGCGGCACGCCGTTCATGCGGCCGACGAATGCCTGCAGCATCGCCCGGATTTCCTCGTTGCGGACGTCGGTGGTACCCGCGACCGACCGCATCAGGTCGAAGTCGGCGCTCAGTGCATTTCCGGACATACCAATTTCGACCTGCGCCGTGGCCCTTTGGTTCCACCGAGTTTTCAGCCGATCGCGTGGGCCGATCGCACCGCCTGTTCGCAGGCATCGCGCACGGTGTTTTCGTCGCCGGGCCGGCTCTGGCAGCCGATGCTGATCCGGACCGGGCCGTCCAGCAGCACGGTCCAGCGCACCTGATGGCCGGCGCGCACCTCGCGGTACGTCACCGCCGGTCGGCCGGCGCTGGTTGCGGACGGGTCGAAGTCGACGAATACGCCGGGGGGCTCGGCGTCGATCGCGCGCTTCAACCGGTCCGCGGTGCCGTTCAGTGTCTCGCCCGCTACCGGGGACTGGGTGATGTGCAAGGCGACGTCGGGATCCGTCGGGGACGTGACCTGTACGCGCGCCGAGCCCGGCCCGCTGAGCACCCGTTGCGTCGACCAGGTCGTCGGGACCGACAGCGCCACCCGGCCTTCCACCAGAAAGGTTGTGGGCGCGGTTGCCACCGGTTTGGGCGCCGCGGCGCCGGGCCGGCCCGTGGTCAGCGCCGTCGGCGCCGCCGCGGCGACGACGATCAGGGCCGCCCCGAGCGCGCTCAGCGTGCGACCGCGCCATCGGACGGCGCCGGCGGATTGGCCGGCAGCCCGTGCGGGGCGGGCGGGCCGTGCGAGCCGGACCAGCCGGATGTCGTTGATCTGGTGAGTGTTCGGGCTTTCCGGTCCGGTTCCGCGCACCGCGTCGGCGATCAACGTCGCCAGCGCCGACGCACCGGTGACGGTGCTCGGCGTGTCGATCAGCACGGCCGCGGGGGCCATCCCGGCGACGATGTCCGCGACGTCGCGGGCGACGGACTGCGGTTCGGCATTGCGCGGTACGGCGGTGACCTCATTGGTGGTGATCGCCACCAGTCGCTCGGCGATTTCGACCACCACGGTCGCGTCCGGCGCGGCGCCGGATGCCTGCATCAGCAGCGACGACCGCGTACGCGTCCGGACCTCGCCCGCCACGGCGGCACCGGCCGCGCGCACCACGCCCACCCGCGCGGCCGACCACCACGACGGATGCACGACCACCAGCGCCTCGCAGTGCCCGCGGATTGCCGATCGCAGCGCGGTTTCCCACAGCGCGTCAACGGCCACCGAGCGCTCCCCCACCAGCGCCACCCGGTCGTCTATCGCATCCAGCGCGGCCCGCACGGTGTCGAGCGACTCGGCATCAACGACAGTGCCTGTGGCGCAACATAATCGGCGGATGGTGCCCGGGCCGGCTTCGACGATCGCGGGATGCTCGTTCATGGCGGGCTCCAGGCGACCTGGACGAGTTCTTCGCCACCGCCGCGAGTGGTCAGCACGCCGCGGCCCGGCGGCAATCTCAGCGACTGAGTGGAACCGAACGACCCGCCGTCGCCCGGGCATCCGCTCATCGTCAGCGTCGTGCAACCGAGGTCGCGCAGGCTCGCCAGCAGTGGCTCGAACATCGCGCGCTCGAGGCCGCCGCTGCGCCGGGCAATGACCAAATGCAATCCCAGATCCGCCGCGTACGGCAAGAATTCGACGATCGGCCCCAGGAGGTTGCCCGCCGGGGTGGCGACCAGGTCGTAGTCATCGACGATGACGTAGAGCTGCGGTCCGGACCACCAGGTGCCGCTGCGCAATTGGGCCTGGCTGGCGTCGGGCGGCGGCATCCGCGTCCGCAGCGACTCGAGCAGGTTTTGCAGCGATACGGCCAGGGCGGCGGGTGACATCGCGTAGCCGTCGAGATGGTCCGATTCGACGACACCGAGCAGGGTGCGGCGGAAGTCGACGACCAACAGCCGGGCCTGCGTGGGCGTCCTCGTCCGCACGATCTCCCGGCACAACGTCCGCAGCGTGGCGGTCTTGCCGCACTCGTTGTCGCCCAGCACGAGCAGATGCGGCACTCGCGCGAAATCGATTGCCACCAAATCTAATTCCCGCTCCCGCAGACCCAGCACCATCGGCGCGCCCGGATCCGGTTTCGATCCGCGAACGATATCCTCGCGATCCACCCGCAGGGGCAGTAGCGGTATCGGCGGGGCGACCGACGCACCGGCGGGGACCTCGGCGATGGGCGCGGCGATCACCATCTGCAGGCCCTCGGGGGAAAGACCTCGGCCCGGTCTGTCGCGCGGCACATGCTGCGCGGCCCGGCGGTCGATTTCGGAATCGGCGGGGTCGCCCAGCCGTAACTCGATGCGGCTGCCGATCTGGTCCCGCAGCGAAGGCCGGACCTCGGCCCACCGCGTGGCCGACAACACCAGGTGCACGCCGAACGAAAGCCCGTGGGCCGCCAGCGCGATGATCGGCTCCGCCAGTGATTCGAATTCTTGGCGCACGCTCGCCCAGCCGTCGATGACGAGGAACACGTCGCCGAACCGATCGTCGCTCATGCGCCCCTGGCGGTATTGGGCGATCGAGGCGATGCTCTGCTCCCGAAACAGCGCTTCGCGGCGACGAATGACCGACTCGCATTCGGCGACTATCCGGCCGGCCAGCCGGGGATCCGCGCGTCCGGCGACCGCGCCGACATGGGGCAGCGCGTGCACCGTCGACAGGGCCCCGCCACCGAAATCCAGGCAGTAGAACTGCACCTGCCCGGGATCGTGCGTGGCGGCCAGGGCGGTGATGAGCGTGCGCAGCGCCGTCGACTTTCCCGCTTGGGGCGCACCGACCACGGCCACGTGGCCTGCGGCCCCGGACAAATCGACGATCAGCGGTGTCCGGCACTGATCGAAGGGGCGGTCGACGCTGCCGATGGGCACCGTCAGGCGTCCCGGCATGCGGTCGGCGTCGGCCAGTAGGGTCTGCAGCGCCGGTGCCGGCCCGAGTGGGGGCAGCCAAACCCGGTGCGCGGGCGGGCCTTGGCCGGACAACCGGTCCAGGACGGCGTGCGAGATGTTCCTTTCGGGCTTCCCCCTCGCCGTGACGGCCCGGGCGACGGCACCGGTGGCGCCGGTGCTGAACACCCGCACGCCACCGGCCGTCGCGACGGGGACCCGAGCCGGCGTGTACGTGGGCAGCGGCGCCGAAACGGAGGCGGCCTGGAAGCGAATCGGTTCGCCGCCGCTCACTCGCAGGAAGCCGCAACCGGGGGCGCTTGGCAATCGGTAGGCGTCGAGGTTGCCCAGCAGGGTTTGGGATTCGGCGGCCGACAGCGTCTTCAGGCAGAGTCGATACGAGAGGTGGGCGTCCAGCCCACGTAGCCGGCCCTCATCGAGGCGCTGGCTGGCCAGCAGCAGGTGCACGCCCAGCGACCGGCCCAGACGGCCGATGGCGACGAACGTGTCAGCGAAATCGGGTTGCTGGCTGAGCAATTCGGAGAACTCGTCGACGATGACGAACAGCGTGGGCAGCGGGGGCAACGCCGCACCGGCCGCCCGCACGCGCTCGTATGCGGTGACGCTGACGCAGCCCGCCGTCCGCAGCACTTGCTGGCGGCGGTTCATCTCGCCGGCCAGGGCCTCGCGCATCCGGGCCACCAGCGGCGCGTCGTCGGCCAGGTTGGTGATCACCGCCGCCACATGCGGGGCGCTCGCATAGTCGAGAAACGTTGCGCCGCCCTTGAAGTCGACGAGCAGCAGGTTCAGCGCCTCCGGCGAATTGTGGGCCATCATGCCCAGCGCGATGGTCCGCAGCAGCTCCGACTTGCCCGACCCGGTGGCGCCGATGCACAGCCCATGTGGGCCCATCCCTCCTTCGGCCGACTCCTTGATGTCCAGCTCGATGGGCGCACCCTGCGCGGTGATTCCGATCGGTACGCGAAGGCGGTCGCGGTGGCGTTGACCGCGCCACAGCGTGGCCGGGTCGAAACGGTCGGGATCGGAAAGCCCCGTCAGCTCCGGCCAATTGGGGCCCGCACCCCTCGAGCTGTCCGCGTGCGGATGGTACCCGGCCAGCCGGCGGGCGCAAACCAGCGCGTCGATGGGCGACATCTGGTCGGGGCACCATCCCGGCGCCGGTGGGTCCGGCGCCGCGATGCTCAGCGGTGCGCCCTCGCGGGCGTTGCCCACGCCGAGGATGGTCGCGCCGACGATGGGGCCGGTGCTGTCGGCCAGATCGGTGACCACCACCACGTGGGCTCCTTGCACCGCGGCGAGCGCGCGCCGTGCCTGCGCACCACCCGAATAGACCATCCGCGCCGGGCCCACCGCGTCGGCATCGGTCGGATGTTGGTTGTGCGGCAGCCATTTCAACCAGTCCCAGCGCTCGCGGTTCTCATCGTCGATGGCGGCGGCGATGAGGACTTGATCGGGTGCGTGCAGCACCGCGAGCTGGCAGACAATCGTCCGCAGTAACCCGCGCGCCTCGGCCGGGTCGCCGTCGATCCGCACCACTGCACCGCCCCGAAGGTCGATCACGACCGGAGCGCGGATCGTCGCGTGCGCCTCCAGGAAGCGCCGTAGCGCCAGCGCGGTGACCGGATCGCGATGCTGCGGTGCAGGAAGCGACGGCGCGACCAATCGGCGAGCCAGTGGCTGGGGGCCAACGCCCACGCGCACGAGGCCGCATTCGGCACCGTCCGGTCGCCGCTCCCACATCCGCGGACCGCCGATCAAGGTCCACAGCGTGTCGGGATCGGGATGGTCCCGGATCGACGAGTAATGCTGTGCCGCGGCGATTTCGGACACGGACCGGCTCAGCCCGCTCAGGTAGTCGAGGTATTGGTCGCGGTCGGTGTCGATGCCACCGCCGCGACGGCGGGTGCCACCGGTCAGCGCGGTCAGCACGGTCGAGACCAGCATCATGGCGGGAAATGCCAGAAACATGGGAGTGCGGGCCGGACCGTTCCCGGCACTGAGCACGGCGGCCATCAGGCCCATGCACACCAGGGACAGCACCACCGGAAGTAGCCGCGGCAACAAGCCCGATGCTGCCGAGGACGGGAGGTCCGGCGGTGCGTCAACAACGATCTCCGCGGCCGGCATCCCCGACACCGCCGGCAAATACTGGGTCACCTCATCCCCTTCCCGGTGCGATGACGTTAGGTAGCACTGACATCGGCGACAAGTCACCTGGGGACAGCCGGACACCGCAACGCTCGAACCCGGTTATGTTGTGCCTCAGTCCGACCGAAGGGTTTCGCCGTTGCCTGCAATCGATACCGGGCTGCGACGCGTCTGCGTGCATTGGCAGAGCGCAGCCGTCGATGTCGCCCTGCCCGCCGAAATCCCTGTCGCCGTGTTGCTTCCGTCGATCGTCGACCTCCTCGGTGTCGACTGCCCCGACGGCGAAGCCGTGCGCTACCGCCTGTCGCCGCCGGCCGCGGCCGGCTTGGATCCGTCGATGACGCTGGCCCAGCACGGCATCGCTGACGGTGCGACCCTGCTGCTGAGCAGAGGCACCACACCGTTGCCCGGCCCCCGTTACTTCGATGTGGCGGACGCCGTCGCGGCCGCACTCGACCCGGCCACCGAGCCGCACCACGAATCCTTGCACCGGCACGCGGTCCGCCTGATCGGCGCGGCGGCGGCGATGCTGTTGACGGCGGCCGGAGGGCTGGTGATCCTGCGTAATGCGCTGAGCGGCAATGGGAGCCGTGATGCGGCCACGACCGCCGTATCACTCTTGTCCGCTGTCCTCACCCTTGGGCTGGCGACCATCGCGCACCGCGGCCATGGGGACCGGACCGCCGGGCTTGCGCTGAGCGCGATCGCGACGGCGTTCGCCGGGCTCGCCGGTTTCGTGGCGGTGCCGGGTGCGCCCGGCGTTCCCCACGTCTTGCTGGCCGCAGCCGCGGCCGCGGTCACCTCGGTGGTGGCGGTGCGCGTAACAAGCTGCAGCTCAGTCACTTTAACGGCCGTCTCGTGTTGCACGGGGGTGATCGCGCTGGCGGCGTTGGCGGGTGTGATCGGCGGGGCGCCATTGTGCGCCATCGCCTCGGCGGCGGGGGTGGTGTCGCTGGGCCTGCTCTCAGTGGCGCCGCGCGCATCGATCGCGCTGGCGGGGTTGGCGCCCCGGCTGGGAACATCCGGGGTGCCGAAGACCGACCCGGGCGACGCGGCCGTGCGCCGCCAAGCGGTGCGCGCCGACAGCTGGTTGACGGGTCTGCTGGCGGGATTGTCGGTATCGGCTGCCCTGGGAGCGATCGCCACCGTGCTCGCCGGAGCGCCGCGCCTGTCGTGCACCGCGTTCGGCACCCTCACCGCCGCGCTGTTGCTGCTGCGCTCCCCGTCCGCCGACATCAGACGAACGCTGGTGTTCGCGATCAGCGGAATCATCATCGCCGCAACGACATTCGGCGTGACCGCCGCGCGTTCGGCGGTGCACGTTCCCTGGGTCGCGGCCGCAACCACGGTGTCGGTCGTCGTGGCCATGTATTTCGGGTTCGTCGCCCCGGCGCGGCCCGCCTCGCCCGTCGTGCGCCGCGGCATCGGACAACTGGAATGGCTGGCGCTGGCCGCGATGGTTCCCTTGACCTGCTGGATATGTGGACTCTACGGCGCGATCCGCGGTGTGAGCCTCCGATGATGAGCCCGCGCGCCGGTCGCCTGCTGACGGTGTCGGCGCTGACGCTGGCGGCCGCGCTCGGAAGCCCGACGGCGCAGGCTGTTTCGCCCCCGGACGTCGACGACAGGTGGTTGCCCATACCGGCGCGGCCGGCGCCCCCGTGGCCGACCACACAACGCGAGGTCTGCGCCACGCTGACTGCCGACTCGGGACCGGGCCGCAACCGACCGGCGAATCTCGGCAACCTGTCGGCGGTGTGGCAACTCAGCCGCGGCACCGGACAGCGGGTCGCGGTCATCGACACCGGCATCTCGCGACATCGGCGACTGCCCGATGTGGTGCCCGGGGGTGACTACGTATCCACCGGCGACGGCACGCAGGATTGCGATGCGCACGGCACTCTGGTGGCCGGAATCATCGCGGCCACAACGGAGTCCAAGTCCGACGGTTTCAGCGGGGTGGCACCGGAGGCCACCTTGATCAGCATTCGCCAGTCCAGTGCCAAATTCGCCCCGACCGGCGACCGATCCCGGATCGGGGTCGGCGATGTCGACACCATGGCGAAGGCCGTCCGGACGGCCGCCGACCTGGGGGCCTCGGTGATCAACATTTCCTCGGTGGCGTGCACACCGGCGGCCCGGGCGCCCGATGACCGTGCGTTGGGTGCCGCACTGGCTTACGCCGTCGACGTCAAGAATGCCGTCGTCGTGGCCGCGGCGGGCAACACCGGCGGCGCCGGACAGTGCCCGCCCCAACGTGGCGATGCCACCTGGCAGACCCTCACGGTGACCGTCAGTCCCGCCTGGTACGACGACTACGTGCTGACCGTCGGGTCGGTCAAAGCCGACGGGACGCCCTCGCCGTTCACCCTGGCCGGTCCCTGGGTGGATGTCGCCGCGCCGGGTGAGGCGGTGCCGTCACTCACGCCGGACCCGGTGTCCGGCACCAGCTATGCCGCCCCGATGGTCAGCGGGCTGGCCGCGCTGATCCGCGCTCGCTTCCCGGCGCTGACCGCCCGCCAGGTGATGCAGCGCATCAAGGCGACGGCGCGTCATCCACCCGCGGGGTGGGATCCCCTCGTCGGCAACGGCACCATCGACCCGCTCGCCGCGGTCAGCGCCGGCACCGGCGCACCGGCCGACAGGCCCGCCCCATCGCCGGCGCCCGCGCCGATCGCAGCGCCGGCGCCGGTCGGGCCGCGCGATTCCCGCGCCCGGGACACCGCCCTGCGTGGGGCCGCGATCTGCCTGGTTGCGCTGACGATCGCGGTGGCCGCCGGGGCCGCCCGAGGCCGCCTACGGCGAGCCCGCGACCGCATCGCGGGCGATTGAGGCGTTCCGCCGGCTCAGCTCCGGGCCGGCCGGCAACAGCGTGAGCAGCGGCCACGGCGCCGGCGCCGCGTCGGTGAGACCGAGGTCGCGCGCGGCGTCGTCGTCGTGAACGGCGAACCGGACGCCGGTGTCGGTGATCAGGTAGCGGGTGCCGGCGCCGTCGCCCGCCCGCACGTAGGCGCTTCGCCCGGCCGGAACGTACGCGGCGTCCAGCGCGGGGCCGTCACCGTCGGCTTGCGCCAAGGCCACCGGCGTCCGGCCGGCCGGGATGGGCAGCCCGGCCTCCGCCATTAAGGCGACGCCGGTTCTCTTTCCCTCCCAGCTCGCGCACAACGTGCCGGCGGGATCTGAGAACGTCGGCGGCCGGTCGGGAAAGAGGGCGACCGGCAGCTCGGTGACGACGGGCGCGGACCGGATGGCGTCGGGGGCGACGGTGACGGCGTTGGTCGTGCCCTGCGGGTTGCTGAAGCGCAGCAGGTCGGCGGCAACCTGGCCGATGCGTTGCACCCCGGCGACCAGCACCGCGTAATACTCGTCGCCGTCGGCGCGTGTGATGCGAAGCACACTGCCGACCGGAAGCCCGGGCAGTCCCGGCGCCCTGGTGCCGCTGCCGCGGATCCGCGGCGGCGCGATCGGCGGCACCTCCGGCACGGCGTTCAGCAACGCTGGCGAGACGGTCACCGGCGCCCGGCGCTCGAGGCGCAGCGCGCGCACGACAGCAGCGTCGTCGAGGTTCACCAGCGCGCGGTGGCCGTCGTAGAGCAAATAGGCCGGCGAACCCGCGGCCGTCGCCACCAGGATCGCTTCCCCGCCGGTCACCCGGTGCGCCGGTGGCGCCTCGGAGCGTGGGCCGATGATGACGGCCGTGGCGGTGCTGGCGTCGGTGCTAGCGCATATCGCCCAATCCGTATCGTCCGGGGACAGCGGCCTGCCCAGAGACTCCGGTGCCCCCGGAATGCCCAGCAGCGGACCGCGTTTGGTGGTGCTCAAATCGGAATCGGTGACCGGCTGGGGGTTGGCGGCCGTCGCCGCGATGAGCCGGGCCGAAGCCAGGTTGAGCACCGGATGCCAGACGTCGCCCACCCGGACGAAGAGGGCACCGGATTCACGGCTCATCACGATGCGCGCGCGGTCGAGCGCCACGTGTGGTCGCAGCACCGCCAGCAGCGCGCAGCCGGCCAGGGCGACAGCGGTGAGTACACATCCGCACAGCAGCGATACCCGGCGCCCACGCGAGCCGGGCCAGGCCGCCCCTACCCCCTCGCCCAGCAGCGCGCCTTCGACGCGCCGCAGCAAATATCGGTGAGCGCTGACCTGCACCCACGTGGCCGGCCGAGGCGGCACGAGATCTCCCCATCCGATGAATCCGTCGACGCCCACGCTACGGCGCCGTTTCGCACCGTCAGAGCGGTTATCCACAGGTCGCGGGCGTTTCGGTTGACCGGAAATTGGGTAAAATCGCCCGGTGAAAACTCACCGCACACGTACCCTTCGGGCGGGCACCGCGCGGTCAGCAGGCCGCTTGCTCGGTCTGGGTGCGTCTGCCCTGGTTATCGCCGCTGGCCTGCTCGCAACCCCCGCCGCGGCGCCCACGGCCTCCGCCGACGACTGCCCGGACGTCGAGGTCATCTTCGCCCGCGGCACCAACGAGCCCCCCGGCCTGGGCCGGGTCGGCGACGCGCTGGTCGACTCGCTGCGCCAGCAGACGGGCGGCCTGAACATCCTGCCCTACGGGGTGAACTACGCCGCCAGCAAGCTGCAGCTGCACGGCGGCGACGGCGCCAACGACACCATCGACCGGGTCAAGAAGAGCGTGGAGAAGTGCCCCAACACCAAGATCGTGCTGGGCGGCTACTCCCAGGGCGCCTCCGTGATGGACATCGTGGCCGGGGTCCCCATCGGCGGCATCAGCTGGGGCAACACCCTGCCCGCGCAATACGCCAACGACATCGCCGCCGTCGTGACCTTCGGTGACGTGGCCGACCGCGCCGGAGGGTCGCTACCCACCAAGAGCGCGATGCTGGGCTCCAAGGCCGCCGACTATTGCAACCCCAACGACCCGATCTGTCACGCGGGCGAGGGCAACGAGTGGAGCGGGCACACCGAGGGCTACGTCCCCGTCTACACCACCCAGGCTGCGGCGTTCGTCGCGCAGAAACTGGCGGCCGCCGGCCTGGGCCAGCAGTCACCCGCCTTCGGTCCGCCCCTGGGCCCCGGCTACGGCCCGCAGCAACCCGGCTACGGCCAGCAGTCGCCGGTTAACGGGCAGACCCCCGGTTCGGGCCCGTCGATTCACGACGGGGGTCCGGGGCCCGCAACCGGCCCGGTCGTCCCGACCACGGCCGCACCGCAAGCACCTCTCGTCTAAATCGTTACCGTCGGGTTATCAACGCCCCCTTAACATCGCTGTGTGAGGCTTATCCCGTTAGGGCTGGGCATCGGAATTGGCGCGACGGGCGCGTTATTGATTGCCCCCCAATTGGTTCCGCATGCGTCGGCATCGTGCCCCGGCGTTGAAGTGGTGTTTGCCCGAGGCACCGACGAGCCGCCAGGTGTCGGCAAGGTGGGTGGCGCCTTCGTCAGCTCGTTGCGCGAGCAGACTCGCAAAAGCGTTGGCGCATATGGGTGAACTACCCGGCAAGCAAGGACTTTCTGGCAGCCGCCAACGGCGCCAATGACGCCAGCGCCCACATCCAGCAGATGGCCGCCAACTGCCCCGGCACCAAACTGGTGCTGGGCGGGTATTCGCAGGGCGCCGCCGTTGTCGATATCGTCACGGCCGCACCGGTGTCCGGCCTCGGCTACCGCCAGCCGCTGCCGCCCGGGGCCGCCGATCACGTCGCGGCGGTCGCGCTGTTCGGCAACCCGTCCGGCCGGGCGGGTCAACTGATGAGCGCCCTGTCCCCCAACTTCGAGGGCAAGACCATCGACCTGTGCAACCCGGGCGACCCGATCTGCTCGTCGGGCATGCAGTGGAGCTCGCACCTGGGCTACGTGCCCGGATTGACCAACAAGGCTGCGACTTTCGTGGCGTCCCGGGTCTAGCGCGAGCGGATGTCGCGGGTGATCAGGTTGCGCGCGGCCAGCTGGTCATCGGGCGGGTAGTCCACGGCGACCAGCGAAAGCCCGTGCGCGGGCGCGGCGGCGAAGTCACTGGATCGCTCGGTGGCACTGAGCAATTCGCGGCAATAGGACACCGGGCGGCGGTGTTCGCCGACGGCCAGCAGCGCCCCGACCAGTGAGCGCACCATCGACCAGCAGAACGCGTCGGCGCTGACCTGTGCGGTGATCAGGTCGCCGTCGCGGGTCCACTCCAGGCGCTGCAGATCGCGGATGGTGGTGGCGTTCTCGCGATGACGGCAGAACGCGGCGAAATCGTGCAGTCCCAACAGGTCTCGTGACGCCGTCGCCATGGCCTCGACGTCCAGGGGGCGAGGCCACGCGGTGACGTAGCGGGCCTGCAGCGGCTGCACCCCCCAGGGCGCCGTCGAGAGCCGGTACTCGTAGTGACGACGCAGCGCCGAGAACCGGGCGTCGAAACCCGCCGGCGCGCGGGTGATGTCGACGACCCGGACGTCGGTGGGCAGGAATCGACCCAGCCGGCGCAGCAGCGGTCCGAACTCCGGCTCACCGACGTGCGGTGCGCGCGGATAGGCGTTGGGCAGTGCGTCGGCCGGCACGTCGACGTGGGCCACCTGCCCGGTCGCGTGCACGCCGGCGTCGGTGCGGCCCGCCGCGCGCAGGCGCACCGGCGTGCGGAAGACCGTCGTCAGCGCCTCGTCGAGAATCCCGGCCACGGTCCGCTGGCCGGCCTGAGTGGCCCAGCCCGCGAAACCGGTTCCGTCGTAGGCGATATCGAGCCGCAGACGGACGTCCTCGCTAACTCTCGTCAGCCTCGTCAGCCTCTTCGGCCTTCTCGGCCTCGGCCCGCGCCTCGATGGCCTCGTCGTGCTTTTCTTCGGCGGCGGCCTCCGCCTCCGTGGCCTGCGAAACCTCGGGTGCCTCCGTGGTCTCCTCGGCCGTGGCCTCCTCGGCCGTGGGGCCGACGGCTTCGGAGGGCTCGACGGCCGCCTGAGGCGCCGCCGCCGCGGCGACCGGGGCGTCGGACTTCTTGGAAGCCTTCACCCGTCGCGCCCGGTCGGCCTCGGAGGTGACCGTCTTCTCCCGCACCAGCTCGATCACGGCCATGGGGGCGTTGTCGCCCTTGCGCGGCTCGACCTTGATGATGCGGGTGTAGCCGCCGTTGCGGTCGGCGTAAAACGGGCCGATCTCCGCGAACAGCGCGTGCACCACGTCCTTGTCGCGGATCTTCTTCAGCACCTCGCGACGGTTGTGCAGCGCACCCTTTTTCGCGTGCGTGATCAGCTTCTCCGCGTACGGCCGCAACGCCCGCGCCTTGGGCTCGGTCGTCTTGATCCGGCCGTGCTCGAACAGGGAGGTGGCCAGGTTGGCGAGCAGCGCCTTCTGGTGCGAAGACGACCCGCCGAGGCGAGGTCCCTTGGTGGGCTTGGGCATTGCGACTATCTCCTTGAAGTGGCCGGCCCCCGTATCAGGTAGGGCCGGGACGGACTTTCGTCAGTTGTGTCCGGTTCCTCAGCGGCCGCTGCACGGCCGCATCGTCGCCGGACGGCCGTTACAGCTGTTCGGTTTCGGCGTAGTCCTGGTCGTCGTAGGACGCCTCGGAAGACCAGGTGCCGGTGGCGACGTCGTAACCCGCGACCTGCGAGGGGTCGAAGCTCGGCGGGCTGTCCTTGAGCGACAGGCCCAGCTGGTGCAGCTTGACCTTCACCTCGTCGATGGACTTCTGACCGAAGTTGCGGATGTCGAGCAGGTCG
This sequence comes from Mycobacterium sp. 1245801.1, assembly GCF_001673055.1. Lineage (NCBI taxonomy): Bacteria > Bacillati > Actinomycetota > Actinomycetes > Mycobacteriales > Mycobacteriaceae > Mycobacterium > Mycobacterium sp. 1245801.1. Next base: position 14,446 of record NZ_LZKY01000285.1, on the reverse strand, counting down.
GACTCGGTGCGGCTGACCAGCTCGCCGACGGTGTGCACGCCCTCGCGCTTGAGGCAGTTGTAGGAGCGCACCGTCAGGTCCAGGTCGTCGATCGGCAGCGCGAACGACGCGATGTGGTCGGCCTCGGCCGGCGACGGCCCGATCTCGATGCCCTCGGCCTCGACGTTGAGTTCGCGTGCCAGACCGAACAATTCGACCAGGGTCTTGCCCGCCGACGCCAGCGCGTCGCGGGGGTTGATCGAGCTCTTGGTCTCGACGTCCAGGATCAGCTTGTCGAAGTCGGTGCGCTGCTCGACACGGGTGGCGTCCACCTTGTAGGTGACCTTGAGCACCGGCGAATAGATGGAATCGACCGGGATGCGGCCGATTTCGGCACCCGAGGCGCGGTTCTGCACGGCGGGCACGTAGCCGCGGCCGCGCTCGACGACGAGCTCGACCTCGAGCTTGCCCTTGTCGTTCAGCGTCGCGATGTGCAGGTCGGGGTTGTGCACCGTGACACCGGCGGGCGGCACGATGTCGCCCGCGGTGACCTCACCCGGGCCCTGCTTGCGCAGGTACATGGTGACCGGCTCGTCCTCCTCGGAGGACACCACCAGGCTCTTGAGGTTCAAGATGATCGCGGTGACGTCTTCCTTGACGCCCGGCACGGTGGTGAACTCGTGCAGCACGCCGTCGATGCGGATGCTGGTGACGGCCGCACCCGGAATCGAGGACAGCAGCGTGCGGCGCAACGAATTGCCCAGGGTGTAACCGAATCCCGGCTCCAGCGGCTCGATGACGAACTGGGAGCGGCTGTCGGTGAGGACTTCCTCCGACAATGTGGGTCGCTGAGAGATCAGCATGGTGTTTCTTCTTCTCCTTCTCGGCACCCGCTATTTGATGCCGCTGTGTTGCCCGCTCCGACCCGCTGCGCCCGGCTTCGCCGCGCTTGCGATCGTCGCAGACCTGCGCCGGTTCAGCGCAGGGGGTCTTTACTTCGAGTAGAACTCGACGATGAGCTGCTCGGCGAGCGGCACGTCGATCTGCGCCCGCTCGGGCAGCTGGTGGACGAGGATGCGCTGACGCTCCCCCACCACCTGCAACCAGCTCGGGATCGGGCGGTCGCCCGCGGTCTCCCGCGCGATCTGGAACGGCACGTTGTTCAGCGAGCCGTCCCGCACGTCGATGATGTCGTACTGCGACACCCGGTAGCTCGGGACGTTGACGTGCACACCATTGACGCTGAAGTGTCCGTGGCTGACCAGCTGACGCGCCATCCGGCGGGTGCGAGCCAGGCCGGCGCGGTACACGACATTGTCCAGCCGGCTTTCCAGGATGCGCAGCAGCTCTTCGCCGGTCTTGCCGGGCTGGCGCACGGCCTCTTCGTAGTAGCGACGGAACTGCTTTTCCATCACGCCGTAGGTGAAGCGGGCCTTCTGCTTCTCCTGCAGCTGCAGCAGGTATTCGCTTTCCTTGATCCGCGCGCGGCCGTGCTGGCCGGGCGGGTAGGGGCGCTTCTCGAACGCCTGGTCGCCGCCGACGAGGTCGGTGCGCAACCGGCGCGACTTGCGGGTGACGGGTCCGGTGTAACGAGCCATTGGGTTCTTTTCCTCCTAGACCCTGCGTCGCTTCGGGGGGCGAACGCCGTTGTGCGGCTGGGGGGTGACGTCGGAGATCGCGCCGACCTCCAGACCGGCGGCCTGCAGCGACCGGATCGCCGTCTCCCGGCCCGAGCCCGGGCCCTTCACGAACACGTCGACCTTCTTCACGCCGTGCTCCTGCGCCTTGCGGGCCGCGTTCTCGGCGGCCAGCTGCGCGGCGAACGGCGTCGACTTCCGCGAGCCCTTGAACCCGACGTGACCCGACGACGCCCAGGCGATGACGTTGCCCTGCGGATCGGTGATGGTCACGATCGTGTTGTTGAACGTGCTCTTGATGTGGGCGGCGCCGTGCGGGACGTTCTTCTTTTCCCGGCGACGGGTCTTCTGCCCCTTCTTGGGGGCGGAGGCTGCCTTCTTGGCTGGTGGCATGGGGGGTTACCTGGCCTTCTTCTTGCCGGCGATGGTGCGCTTGGGGCCCTTGCGGGTGCGCGCGTTGGTCTTGGTCCGCTGGCCGCGCACCGGCAGGCCGCGGCGGTGCCGCAGGCCCTGGTAGCAGCCGATTTCGATCTTGCGCCGGATGTCGGCCTGAACCTCGCGGCGCAGGTCACCCTCCACCTTCAGGTTCGCTTCGATGTAGTCACGCAAGTGGGTCAGCTGGTCGTCGGTCAGGTCCCGGGTGCGCAGGTTCCGGTCGATGCCGGTGGCTTCCAGGATCTCGTTCGACCGGGTGCGGCCGACGCCGAAAATGTAGGTCAGGGCGATCTCCATCCGCTTGTCACGCGGAAGGTCGACGCCTACTAGTCGAGCCATGGGTGGCGTTTCCTCTTTTTTTCTAGGCGGAGGTCTGTTCCCAGCCCGTTCCCGGTCCCACCTGGGTGTTACCGGGGCCCGGCCTCCGACCGGACGTGGATGAGCGACGCTGATTCGTCTTTTTTGGCGCTTGGCGCGCCAGGCAGCTCAGTGGTGCTGGGAGGTCTGCATTCAGTTGTGTTCGGTTGGATCGTCCGACTCCTCCTCAGTCCGTTCACGGACTGCATCGTCGCCGGACGGTGCTGGGGCAGGTCAGCCCTGGCGCTGCTTGTGGCGCGGATCGGAGCAGATCACCATGACCCGCCCATGCCGACGGATCACCCTGCACTTGTCACAGATTGGCTTGACGCTCGGGTTCACCTTCACGGCTGTTCGATCCTGTTCTGTCTATTCGTAGGTTGTTGGAGCTCAGGCGCGGTTACTTGTACCGGTACACGATGCGGCCGCGGGACAGGTCGTAGGGAGACAACTCCACCACCACCCGGTCCTCCGGCAGGATGCGGATGTAGTGCTGCCGCATCTTGCCGCTGATGTGGGCAAGCACCTTGTGGCCGTTCTCCAGCTCAATGCGGAACATCGCATTGGGCAGCGGCTCGACCACCCGGCCTTCCACCTCGATGGCGCCGTCCTTCTTGGCCATAACTAGTTAAGAATCCTCGTCGTATAGTTTCGTTCTCGTCTGCGCCTAGTCGACGCGACAGTGCACCGACTTGGAACGTGAGCCGGTGACAGGAAATTCCTAGGGACTTGGCACACAAAAAGTCGGCGCGGATGCCGCACCGTTGTTCCACGATACCTGGTTATTGCCCTCCACCAAAATCGCTGCCGGCGGAACGCGGCCCGCCAGCTCGACCTCCCGCACGGCCGCTGACGAGCGCATACTTAACGCCGATGACTAACCCCTCGGCCCCCTCGGGCCCGCCAGAGGCCGCAGCGCAACCGCGCAAGCCCGTCATGCTGACCGTCGACGACGATCCCTCGGTGTCCCGGGCGGTCGCCCGCGACCTGCGCCGCCACTACGGCGAGCAACACCGGATCGTGCGCGCGGAATCCGGGCCCGACGCCCTGGGCACGCTCAAGGAGCTCAAACTGCGCGGCGAGACCGTCGCGCTGCTCATCGCCGACTACCGGATGCCGCAGATGAGCGGCATCGAGTTCCTCGAGCAGGCGATGGACCTGTATCCCGCGGCCCGCCGGGTGCTGCTGACCGCCTACGCCGACACCCACGCCGCCATCGACGCGATCAACGTCGTCGACCTGGACCACTACCTGCTCAAGCCGTGGGATCCCCCGGAGGAGAAGTTCTACCCGGTCATCGACGGGCTGCTGGACGCCTGGCGCGCCGCGCCCGAGCACCCCATCCCGCACACCAAGGTGATCGGCCACCGCTGGTCGGCGCGGTCGTGGCAGGTCCGCGACTTCCTGGCCCGCAACGGCCTCTACTACACCTGGTTCATGGCCGACGAGCCCGCCGGCGAGCGGCTGCTCAGCGCGGCCGGCGAGGACGGCAGGCGACTGCCGGTGGTCATCACCCAGCGCGGCGACACCCTGGTCGAGCCCACCGATGCGCAGCTGGCCGAGACGCTGGGCCTGACCACCACGCCGTCGCAGGAGTTCTACGACCTGATCGTGGTCGGCGGTGGGCCCGCCGGCCTGGCCGCCGCCGTGTACGGCGCCTCCGAGGGGCTGCGCACCGTGCTCATCGAGCACATCGCCACCGGCGGCCAGGCCGGGCAGAGCTCGCGCATCGAGAACTATTTGGGCTTCCCCGACGGGGTCTCGGGCGGGCAGCTGGCCGACCGGGCGCGGCGGCAGGCGGAAAAATTCGGCGCCGAGCTGATCACCGCGCGTAAGGCCGTCGCCCTCGAGGTGAACGGATCCAAGCGCACCGTGCGGTTCGCCGACGGCGGCTCGATCGACGCGCACGCCGTCATCCTGGCCACCGGGGTGTCCTACCGCCAGCTGCAGGCGGAGGGCTGCACCGAGCTGACCGGCTGCGGCGTGTACTACGGCGCGGCCATCTCGGTCGCCCCGGAGTGCGAAGACGAAGAGGTCTACGTGATCGGCGGGGCGAATTCGGCCGGCCAGGCCGCGATGTACCTGTCGCGGACGGCCAAGTCCGTCAACATCGTGGTGCGCGCCCCGTCGCTGGAGGCGTCGATGTCCTACTACCTCATCCAGCAGATCGAGGCGAACCCCAAGATCAACGTGCTGACCTGCACCGAGGTGCAGCGCGCCACCGGCGACGGCCACCTCGAGCAGCTGAGGCTGGTGAACAACCGCACCGGGGAGATCGAGGACGTCACCTGCGCGCGGATGTTCATCTTCATCGGCGCCGCCCCGCGCACCGACTGGCTCGACGGGGTGCTGGCCCGCGACGACCACGGTTTCATCCTGACCGGACCGGACCTGCGCAACGTGTGCGGCTGGACGTTGGAACGCCCGCCGCATCACCTGGAAACCAGCGTGCCCGGCGTGTTCGCCACCGGCGACGTCCGCTCGACCTCGGCCAAACGGGTCGCCGCCGCCGTCGGTGAAGGGTCGATGGCCGTCATGCTGGTCCACCGCTACCTGGCCGAGAGCTAGGAGGGGTATGACCGGCTCCGAATCGACCAAGGTGCCCTGTCAGCCCGACGAGCTGCGCAGCCTGTTCCTGTTCGAGGCGCTCACCGACGAGCAGCTCGCGGTGCTGTGCGCCAACGGCCACATTCAGCACTACGAACCCGGTCCGATCTGCGTCGAGGGCGAGCCGGCGACCTGCTTCTACGTCTTGATCGACGGGGAGCTCACCATGAGCAAGCTCTCCGGCGGCCAGGACATCGAGACCAACCGCACCTCGCAGCGCGGCGTGTATTGCGGGGCGTGGCGGGCGTTCACCGGCGGCAAGCAGAAGAGCTACGACGCCTCGGTACACGTGACCAAGCCGTCGCGCTTCTTCGTGATGGACGCGCCGGTGTTCGCCCAGTTCATGCGGGACCAGTTCCCGATGGCGGTGCATCTGCTCGACGGCATCGCCGTCGGCACCGACCGGACCCGCCGGATCATCGACAACCGAGAGAAGCTGCTGGCGCTGGGCCGGTTGTCGGCCGGGCTGACGCACCAGCTGAACAACCCCGCGGCGGCGATCTCGAGGTCCGCGGCGGATCTGCGCGAACGGGTGGCCAACATGCGCCACAAGCTGGCGATGCTGGCCGACGGGACCATCACCCCCGAGGCGCTCAGCGCCCTGGTGCGGCTGCAGGAGCGGGTCGCCGAGCAGGTCGCCAAGTCCGCTGCTCCAGGATCGGGGCAGCATTTGACCGCGCTCGAGACCTCCGACCGGGAGGACGCCGTCGGCGACTGGCTGGAAGAGCACGGCATCGACGGCGGTTGGGACATCGCCCCGACGTTCGTCGAGGGCGGCATCGACACCGATTGGCTGGAGCGGATCTCCGCGGTCACCGAGGAACTCGCATCGACATCGCTGGAGCAGGCGATCCGTTGGATCAACTACACCATCGAGAGCGAGCTGCTGATGAATCAGATTCTGGAAGCCAGCAAACGGATTTCGGCGCTGGTCGCCGACGCCAAGCAGTATTCGCAGATGGATCGCGCCCCGTTCCAGGTGACCAACGTGCACGACCTGCTGCGCAGCACCCTGGTGATGTTCGCCGACCGGTTGACCAAGGACGGCGGCAAGGACGGCGGCAAGGGCGCGAAGGCGATCACCGTCGTCAAGGACTTCGACCAGACCCTTCCCGAAATCCCTTGCTACCCAGGCGATCTCAATCAGGTGTGGACCAACATCATCGACAACGCGATCGCCGCCATGCGCGACACCGGTGGCACCCTGACCATCCGCACCTGCGCCGAAGGCGACAACCTGGCCCGCATCGAAATCTGCGACACCGGCCCGGGCATACCCGAGGACATCCGCGAACACATCTTCGAGCCGTTCTTCACCACCAAACCCTTCGGCGAGGGCACCGGGCTGGGCCTGGACCTGGCGTTCAACATCGTGGTGAAGAAGCATCGCGGCGACCTGCGGGTGGAGTCGGTGCCCGGCGACACCCGGTTCATCGTGCTGCTCCCGCTCACGGCGCCCGCCGCCGACGTCGCGGCCACCGATCTCGACGATGCCGACGAGGATCTGGCCGTTTCGGAATAGCTTTCGCGGGGCGCGGGTTGGGAACAACCATGACCGATGCTGCGAGCAAACCCAATCTCGGCCGGTTCGGATCGTTCGGACGCGGCGTCACCCCCGAGCAGGCCAGGGACATCGAGGCGCTGGGCTACGGCGCCGTGTGGGTCGGCGGTTCACCCCCCGCCGAGCTGGCCTGGGTCGAACCCCTCCTGGAAGCGACCACGACGTTGCAGGTGGGCACCGGCATCGTCAACATCTGGACCGCGGCCGCAGGGCCCGTGGCCGAATCCTTCCACCGCATCGAGGCGGCCTACCCCGGCCGGTTCCTGCTGGGCATCGGCGTCGGGCATCCCGAGGCGCACACCGAGTACCGCAAGCCCTACGACGCGCTGTCCGACTACCTCAAGCAGCTCGACGACTACGGCGTGCCCGCCCACCGCCGGGTGGTGGCGGCGCTGGGCCCGCGCGTGCTCAAGCTGTCCGCGGAGCGCTCGGCCGGCGCGCACCCCTACCTGACCACCCCCGAACACACCGCGCGGGCCCGCGAGCTGATCGGGCCGTCGGCCTTCCTGGCGCCCGAGCACAAGGTCGTGCTGACCACCGACGCCGAGAAGGCACGGGCGGTCGGCCGCAAGGCGCTCGACATCTATTTCAACCTCGCCAACTACCGAAACAACTGGAAGCGGCTGGGTTTCACCGAGGACGAGGTCACCCGGCCCGGCAGCGACCGCCTGGTGGACGCGGTGGTGGCGTATGGCACCGTGGACCAGATCGCGGCGCGGCTGAACGAGCACCTCGACGCCGGCGCCGATCACGTCCCCGTGCAGGTCCTGACAAAGGATGAAAACCTGGTCTCGGCGCTGGCCGAACTGGCGGGGCCACTGGGGTTGAAGCAGTCCTGAGACCGTAGGGGGAGCCCAGATGACCGAGGGAGTTTCACTCAAGCCCGAACTCGGCCGGTTCGGCGTGTGGCTGCCCACCCGATCCATCTCCGCGGATTTGGCGGCGGGCATCGAATCGCTGGGGTACGGCGCCGCCTGGATCGGTGGCTCACCGGACGCCGAGCTGTCCTGGGCCGAGCCGGCCCTGGCGGCGACGACGTCGCTGCAACTGGCCACCGGGATCGTCAACATCTGGACGGCGCCCGCCGGGGCCGTCGCGGAGTCCTTCCGGCGGATCGAAAGCGCGCACCCGGGAAGGTTTTTGCTGGGCGTCGGGGTGGGCCACCCCGAACACACCGAGGAATACGTCAAGCCGTACGACGCCCTGGTCTCCTACCTCGACGAACTCGATGCCGCCCTGGTGCCGACCAGCCGGCGGGTGCTCGCCGCGCTGGGCCCGCGGGTGCTGCGGCTCGCGGCGCAGCGCAGCGCCGGTGCCCATCCCTACCTGACGACGCCCGAACACACGGCGAAGGCGCGCGAGTTGCTCGGCGGGGCAGTGTATTTGGCGCCCGAACACAAGGTGGTGCTCACCACCGACGCGGAGCGGGCGCGCGCGATCGGGCGCCAGACGGTCGAGTTCTACCTGGGCCTGAGCAACTACGTGAACAACTGGCTGCGGCTGGGCTTCACCGAGGCCGACGTGCGCAAACCCGGTAGCGACAGGCTGATCGACGCGGTGGTCGCCTACGGCACCCCCGACGACATCGCGGCGCGGCTGGGCGAACACCTGCAGGCCGGCGCCGACCACGTGGCGATCCAGGTGCTCGGCGCCCACGACGAGGAGACGCTGCTACCTGCGCTGAGCGAATTGGCCGGAGCTCTGGGGCTGACTGGCGCAAACTGACCGATCGGCTCGGTTAGGGTTTGGGCATGCGGTTACTGGTCACCGGCGGCGCTGGATTCATCGGCGCCAACTTCGTGCACAGCACGGTCCGCGAACACCCCGAGGATTCCGTCACGGTGCTCGACGCCCTGACCTATGCGGGTCGGCGTGAGTCGCTGGCCGACGTCGAGGACTCGATCGAGCTGGTGGTCGGCGACATCACCGACGCCGAGCTGGTGTCGCGGTTGGTCGCCGAATCCGACGCGGTGGTGCACTTCGCCGCGGAGAGCCACGTCGACAACGCGCTGGAGGGCCCCGAGCCGTTCCTGCACACCAACGTCGTCGGCACCTTCACCATTCTCGAGGCCGTACGGCGTTACGGCGTGCGGCTGCACCACATCTCGACCGACGAGGTCTACGGCGACCTGGAGCTCGACGACCCCCAGCGATTCACCGAGGCGACGCCCTACAACCCGTCCAGCCCGTATTCGGCGACCAAGGCCGCCGCCGACATGCTGGTGCGGGCGTGGGTGCGCTCCTACGGCGTGCGCGCGACGATCTCCAACTGCTCCAACAACTACGGGCCGTATCAGCACGTGGAGAAGTTCATCCCGCGCCAGATCACCAACGTCCTCACCGGCCGGCGGCCCAAGCTGTACGGCACCGGGGCCAACGTCCGCGACTGGATCCACGTCGACGACCACAACAGCGCGGTCCGCCGCATCCTGGACTCCGGCGAGATCGGGCGCACCTACCTGATCAGCTCCGAAGGCGAGCGCGACAACCTGACCGTGCTGCGCACGCTGCTGCAGATGATGGGCCGCGAGCCCGACGACTTCGACCACGTCACCGATCGCGTCGGCCACGATCTGCGTTACGCCATCGACCCGTCGACGCTGTACGACGAATTATGTTGGGCGCCAAAGCATACCGACTTCGAGGAGGGTCTGCGTGCCACCATTGACTGGTATCGCGCGAACGAATCGTGGTGGCGTCCGTTGAAAGACGCTTCGGAAGCCCGCTACGAAGAGCGTGGGCAGTAGCGTGGAAGTTCGCGAACTGAAGATCCCCGGCGCCTGGGAGATCACCCCTACCGTGCACGGCGATTCGCGCGGACACTTCTTCGAATGGTTCGCCGACAAGGGATTCAGCTCCTTCGCCGGTCATCGGCTGGACGTCCGGCAGGCCAACTGCTCGGTGTCCGCGGCGGGTGTTTTGCGCGGATTGCACTACGCCCAGGTGCCACCGAGCCAGGCCAAGTACGTGACCTGCGTTCGCGGTTCGGTGTTCGACGTGGTCGTCGACATCCGGGAGGGCTCGCCGACCTTCGGGCAGTGGGACTCCGTGCTGCTCGACGACTCCGATCACCGGACGATCTACCTGTCCGAAGGCCTGGGCCACGGCTTCCTGGCCCTGCAAGACGATTCGACGGTGATGTATCTGTGCTCGGCGGAATACAACCCGCAGCGCGAACACACCATTTGCGCGACCGATCCGGCGTTGGCCATCGACTGGCCGCTGGTGGACGGGGCGGCGCCCAACCTGTCCGATCGCGACGCCGCGGCGCCCAGCTTCGCAGAGGCGCGCGCCTCGGGGCTGCTGCCCACCTGGGAAGAGACGAAGGCGTTCGTCGACGGCCTGCGCGGCTGACCGCGCGCAGCCATGGGCTTGAGCCCCAACGCTCTTGGCGCTCATCGGGCGCAAAACGGCGCCGCCCTGGTCACCGGCCTGTTGGACACATATTTAATAGCGCTGCGGTTGCGGTCACCGAATCGGGCGAGTACCGTCAACCGGCCCTCATCGCTGGCGGGTGAGGCTAAGATTGCGCCGATGATTCCGATGATGCCCAGCGCGGACGGCGGGCGACGCCGATGAAGCTCGGGCAGGTCTTCGATCCGCGAAGCAATGCGCTCAACGCGTGGCGGTTGGCGCTCGCGGCCGAGGTCATCTTTTGGCACACCTACCCGGTTCGGGGTCATCTGCCGTCACTGCGGGCCGTTCTGCAGCTACTGCTGTCCGTAGGGGTGGACGGGTTCTTCGCGATTTCGGGATTCCTCATCACCGCGAGCTGGCTGAGCAACCCCAAGCTGCGCGCCTACCTCGCCGCCCGGGCCCTGCGCATCCTGCCCGGCTTCTACGTCTGCATGATCGTGACCGCCTTCGTGTTCGCCCCGCTCAGCGTGGCGATCCAGGGCGGTTCGCCGGCGAAGCTGCTGTTCTCATTCGCGCCGTTCGAATACGTGCTGAAAAACGCCGCGGTCTTGTGGCTCAAGCCCGACGTCGGTGGCACCCCGCTCGACATTCCCAGTGCGGGCATCTGGAACGCGTCGCTGTGGTCCCTGTTCTGGGAGATCATGTGCTATCTGGTCGTCGCCGCCATCGGCGTGGCCGGACTGGCCAACCGCAGGTGGGTTTCGCCGGTGATATTGGTGGTGGCGGCGATCGGGGCGTCGATGATGCCGCCCGTCACCTTCCCCGAGGTGTTCAATCGGCCGACGGGCAACGTGGGCATCGTCCTGGTCTTCATGGCGTGCCGGGCCGCGATCATGTTCGCCGCGGGGGCGCTGCTCTATCAGTGGCGGGACGTGATCCCCGCGCGCTGGTGGCTGGTCGCGGTGAGCGTGGTGATCGTGCTGGTGGCCGGCCAGCTGCCGGATTACCGGGTGGTTGCCGCCGTTCCGCTGGCCTACGCCGTCATCGTCTCCGGGTCCCTGCTGCACAACCGGCGATTGCGATTGCGCACGGACCTGTCCTACGGCATGTACATCTATGCGTACCCGACCCAGCAGCTGCTGGCGGTCCTCGGGTTGCTCAGCCTCAATCCGATCGTGTTCTGCCTGACCGTGGCCGTGGCCACCCTGCCGCTGGCCGCTGCGAGCTGGTTCCTGGTCGAAAAGCCGGCGAGGTCGCTGAAGGCCCGGCTCAAACGGAGATCCGTCGGCTCCCGCGAGCAAGCGGCCCTGGCGATGCCGCCGGAGGTACCCGGTGCCGTTTAGCCATCGTCGTTGCAATTCAAGGACGCGAGACGCCGCGCCGCGGGCAAAGAATCGCGGGGCCACGACCTGATCGAGGCCAGCGCGAGCGTCAGCGTCAAAGTGTCCGCGGCCCGTACGATGGCGCCGACGGCGAGTGGTGTGTGGGGGTGGAGGGCTGGATGAAGCTAGGGCAGGTTTTCGATCCGCGAAGAAACGCGCTCAACGCACTTCGGTTGGTGTTGGCGGCCGAGGTGATGCTCTTCCACTCCTGGCCATGCACCGGCCATATGCCCCCGAAGGCAACGCTGCAGCTTTTCTTCTCGGTGGGCGTTGACGGATTTTTCGCGATCTCCGGCTTTCTCATCACCCGCAGTTGGCTGACCGACCCCCGACTGCGTGACTATCTCACCGCCCGCGCGTTGCGGATCCTGCCCGGCTTCTACGTGTGCCTGGTCGTGACCGCGTTCGTCTTCGCCCCGCTCAGCATGGTGATCCAGGGCGGTTCGGCCGCCAAGCTGCTCGGTTCCACCGCCCCGCTCCAGTACGTCCTGAAGAACAGCGCGATCGCTTACCTGCAGCCGACCATCGACGGAACGCTGCACGGCGTGCCGGGTGGACCCGCGTGGAACGGTTCGATGTGGTCGCTGATCTGGGAACTGCTGTGCTACGTGTTCGTTGCCGCCATCGGCGTGGCGGGGCTGGCCAATCGCCGGTGGATATCCCCCGCTGTTCTGGTGGTGGCGACACTGGCGGCGCTGGTGGTCCCGCCCCTGACCTTTCCCGGCGTGTGGACCATTCCGCAGCTCGCGGTGCGCGCGGCCATCATGTTCTCCGCCGGTGCCCTGCTGTATCAGTGGCGAGACGTCATCCCCGCCCGCTGGTCGCTGGTCGCGGTGTGCGTCGTCATCGTCATCGCGGCCGGCTTCCTGCCCGATTACCGGGTGGTCGGCGCGCTTCCGCTGGCCTACGCCGTCGTCGTCACCGGCTCCCTGCTCAAGAGCGAACGGTTGAGGCTGCGCACCGACCTGTCCTACGGCGTCTATATCTACGCATTCCCGGCCCAGCAATTGCTGGCCGTAACCGGGCTCGCGACGCGCCTGCACCCGGTGCTGTTCTTCCTTGCCGCGGTGACGGCCACTCTGCCACTGGCCGCGGCGAGCTGGTTCCTCATCGAGAAACCCTCGATGTCCCTCAAGCGCCGGCTCCGGATCAAGTGGTCGGCCCCGGTGACGTCCAGCTCCGACGAGCCAGGGCCGGTCAGCAGGGCCGACGCCCTGGCCGACCAGCCGGCTCCGGAGGCCCCGGGCGCCGCCTAGTCTGCTCGCTGTCCCTCAAACGCCGCCTCAAACGGAGGTGGTCTGGCGCGCTCGAAGCCAAAGGCGGCCGCCAAACCCCCATAGCACCAGCGTGATCACCTCGGCCGTCACGCTGACGGCCGCGTACGGCGCCGGGTCCCAGCCGCGCTCAAAGAAGCCGGAGAGCCCGACGGTGCGCGACATGACGAACGCGACCAGCGAGCCGCCCGCCACCGCGGCGCCCGCCCAGCGCAGCCAGGCCGGCCCGCCGATCAGGATCAGCAGCGCGAGCGCGAACGACACGCTGGCCTGCGCCAGGAATGCCGCGCCGATCATCGGAATGTGGTGGTAGCCATGGACATAGAGATAGGCGTGGCTGGCGGCGGCGACGGCCAGCGACACGGCGAGGCCGAGCCGCACCAGGATGTTCGCCAAACTCATTGCAGCGTCCGCTCCTTTAAGGCCAAGGCGGTCTCTCCCCTGGTGTAGCTGACCTCGCGGATGCCCAGCGCGTCGCGCAGCTTGCCGGCGGGCAGCGTGACCGGCTTGGGCGCCGGCCCGTCACCCGGTCGCGGCAGTGGGTACGCGGTGGTGGTTGCGCTGTAGAAGGTCACGTTGCCTTCGGTCTTGGAAAACAGTTGGTGGACATGGCCGTTGAGGCAGGTGACGGAGGAGAAGCGGCGCAGGTAGCTCAGCGCCTGGGTCGCGTCGTCGGTGCCCCAGCCCCATTGCGGGTACATGGCGAACAGCGGGATGTGGCTGAACACGATGATGGGGGTATCGCTGGACAGGCGGGCGACGTCCTTCTTGACGAACTCCAGCTGATCGGCGCCCAGGTGGCCGAGCTTGTGCAGGTTCAGGGTATTGACCAGCGCGATCAGGTGCACGCCGGCGATGTCGAGGCTGTACCACCCGTCGCCGATCGAGCCGGCGCCGAACGCGTTTCGGTACTTCTGCCCCGCGTCGTCGATCGAGTCGTGCTCCCCGGGCACGGTCAGCACGTGCGGCGTCTTGAGGCCGCTCATCATCTGCTTCACCTGGTCGAACTGTTCCGGGCTGGACAGGTGGGTGAGGTCGCCGGTGTGGATGACGAAATCCGGTGTGTATCCGAGGTTGTTGACCTGATCGATCGCGTGGCCGAACGTCGAGGTGACATCCGGGTTGGGTGCTCCGGTGAAACCGAGGTGGCTGTCGCTGATCTGGGCGAATCGCAGGGTGGGCCGTCCCGCCGCGTGCGCAGCCTTGGCGTCGCCGGCGGCATGGGAGATGACCTCGCCGCCGGCCACCGCGAATCCGACCGCCGCTCCGAACCAGGCCGTGTGCCGGATGAGCTGGCGGCGGGTCATGCCGTTCGCATGCTCACTCATCCCGTCACCACCACGGTGCCACGCATCATCGGGTGGATCGAGCAGACGTAGTCGAAAGTCCCTGCGGCGGCGAAGGTATGGGTGAAGGTCGCTCCGGTGCCCATGCCGGGTGAGTGAAACGAGCCGTCGCTTGCGGCCACCGTATGAGGCTCTTCGTCGCGGTTGGTCCAGGTGACGGTGGTCCCGGCGGTGACGGTCAAAGAGGCGGGTTGGAACGCGAAGCCGTCGATGGTGACCTCATTGCCGCGCACGGGAGCCGCCGGCGCGGTGATCGACACCTCGGTCGTGGGCGCCGCGGTGTTCGCCACCGGCCGGGGCTGGGAGCAACCGGCCAATGCCAACACACCCGCGGCCGGCACGATCGCCAAACATCTTCGAAGCATGGGGATATCCATGCCCAGAGATATGGCGGCGGGTTACACCGCTCAGGCCGGCCGCTCGGGGCGCGCCGGGGCGAACACCTCGATGCCGCCGTTCGCCTCGCGAACCATCAATGCCGGCAAGGGCTTTGGCGCTATCGGCAATTGAT
>NZ_LZKY01000284.1:0-1951 GCF_001673055.1 Mycobacterium sp. 1245801.1 | reverse complement strand
TGCGGCGCTACATCTTGCCGGCCTACGTCGATCCACGGTGGGTGCGGTGGCTACGCGTGCTGCCGCTCGACCGCAACCTGACTATTCCGATGGTGCATGCGGACGACGTCGCGGACGCGTGTGTGCGGGCGGTGCAGCGGTGCGCGCTGGGCCCGTTCAACGTTGCCGCCGAACCGCCGGTGCGCCGCGACGACCTCGCACGGGCGTTGCGCGCCTGGCCCATTCACGTTCCCGCGCCGGTGCTGGGCGTACTGGCTGACGTGTCGTGGCGAACGAGGTTGCAACCCATCGACCGCGGGTGGCTGGACATGATGTTCTCCGTGCCGCTCGTCGACACCCGGCGTGCCCGCACGGTGCTGGATTGGTCCCCCCGATGGGGATCGGCCGAACTCCTGGCCGACGTCATCGACGGCTTCCGCAACGAATCGGGCACGCGCAGCCCCGTATTGAATCCGCGGTCGTTCGTCCAGGCGGTCACCCGCGATGTCACCGCCGGGCCGCTCACCGTCCGGCGGGTGCCGTGACGAGCGTCGTCAACCGGTGCGGCCCAACAGGTGACGCAGCGCCCCGTCGAGGCCGGGCTGGCGGAACCGGTGCCCGGCGGCGGCGAGCTTGGCCGGCGCCACCCGCTGGCTCGCGGTCGCCAGTTCCCGGGCGCCCTGCTCGCCCAGCAGTAGCCGCGGGCCCAGCGACGGCACCGGCAAGACCGCCGGCCGGTGCAACACCGACGCCAGCGTAGCGGTGTACTCGCGGTTGCGGACCGGTTGTGGCGCAACGGCATTCACCGGTCCCGACAGCGTGGCGTCCCAGAGCGCGCGGTGATAGACGCCCACCAGGTCGTCGATGCCGATCCAGGACAGCCATTGGCGACCGTCGCCCAGCCGGCCACCCAGCCCGGCGCCGAACAGCGGGCGCATCAGCTTCAGCGTGCCGCCGGCGGGCGATTGCACGATGCCGGTGCGCACCTGCACCACCCGCACCCCGGCCTGTTGCGCGGGCGCGGTCGCCTGCTCCCAGTCGGACACCACATCCGCCAGAAACCCGTCGCCGCGATCGCTGTCCTCGGTGAGGGTTTCGTCGCCGCGGTCGTACCCGTAGTAGCCGATCGCCGACGCCGAGATCAGGGCGCCCGGCCGGGGCTCGCCGCGACCCAGCAGTTCGGCCAGCCGCCTGGTCGGCTCAATCCTGCTGTCCCGGATGGCTTTGCGATGTTGCTCGGTGAACCGGCCGGCGATCGAGGCTCCCGCCAGATGGATCACCACGTCGATACCGTCGAGCAGCCGCGGGTCGGGATCGTCGGGATTCCATTGCCGCTCGTCGTCGCCGCGGGCGGCACGCCGGACCAGCCCGACCACCCGATGCCCGCCGGTGCGCAGGAAGGCGGTCAACGCCGAACCCACCAGACCCGACGATCCGGTGATCGCGATCGTCGTCGGCCGCAACCCGTTCTCGGCGGCCAACCGGTGCGCGGCCAAGTCGTCGGCCAGCTGCCGGTGCCGGTAGTCGAACATGGGCCGCAGCAGCGACCCCGGCACCGGCGTCTCGACCCGGTCGATCACCCTGGTGCGGTTGCCGCCGAGGTCCTCGAATTCATGAATGTGACGCCAGCGCATGGCGATTCGCGCCGGCAGGGTTGCCAGACCGTCGCCGCCGACGGTGTCGACGAATCGTCGCGGCGGGTCGTAGCCGTCGGGCTGATGCACGGCGACCCAGCGCAGGCCGCCGGGCAGCGCCAGGGTGGCGCGTCCGTCCGCGAGCGAGGCCGCCTCGGTGACCAGGCGCATCGGCTGCCACGGCGGCGAGAGCCGGGCGAACGCCCCCGGCCTGGAATGCCACTCGAATACGTCGGTGATCGAAGCGTCGACGACGCTCGAATAGTCCAGCCCCATCCGTGAAACGTTAGGAACAGCGCTACCGGTTCGGCAAGGCGTGTTCGACGATGGGCAGCCGC
>NZ_LZKY01000283.1:0-19230 GCF_001673055.1 Mycobacterium sp. 1245801.1 | reverse complement strand
GACGCTACCTCTAGTGGTATCCGGTCATGTCAGTTCCGGACGCAGCGCCTCACTGCTGTCGCTCCTCGCGAAGCTGGTCGATCAGGGTGGTACTCGGTGCGTGATCATTTGCCACCAAAGCCGCGCACCAAGCGCGCGACACCAACTGCAGATCGGCGTCAATCGCTTCGATATCGCGCATGTCCGAATGCTAAGCCGAGGCAGCGCTTCGCTCACTTCACCCCGGCGAACGGCGCAGATTCTTTATCTCGAAGGTGACTGATCGCTGGCGTAAGACCACCGACTTTATGCGGCCGTCAGCATCGGTTTGAGGCAGATCGTCGTCGGACCGGCCTGACGTCGCTGGGATTCGCTAGTGAGATGAAGCCGTGTCTGCGCTGCGTCGAGGCTAGTACATAGTGAATAGCGGCCAACGGCGTCCGCCCGTAATTTTCTACCCATGCGAGACCTCGCGACCATCGATGGCGAATCCGCCTGGTGACGCGAGCGCGCCTAGCGGCTCGATAACTCTGCGACGGCATTCCAGTACCACATTGATCGATCAGGCGCTCGACGAGCGAACGGCGGCAAATTGCACCGCAGCGTCGGCTTGAACCGGCGTGGAGAGGTTACCAGCGGGGTAGCGTCATAGCTGCTCCAGAAGAACAGGGTGCGGTTTTACGGGCGGTGCAATGCAGCTGAAATGGATTAGCGTTGCCGGTCTGATCGCTCAGGCCGGTGGTGATCCGTGGGCGATCAACCAGAGCTTGCAGGCCGGTAGCCCTTTTCAGATCTCTCAACTGGCAGAGGCTTTCCATGCTGCCGGCCGATGCTCCACCGCAGCCCAAGAAGAATTCGAACAGGCCCGCAAGCGCTTCGACATGGCCTGGAATCACCAGAACGGTGATCACCCGATCAACGGCTCCGCTGAAGTGCAGCGGTTGACGAAATCCCTTGGCTTGCAGACAGAACAGCTGCCCAAGATCGGCAGTGATCTGGAAAACATCGCCAGCATGCTGGCTGCCGCGCAGAAAGAGGGTGCCGCAGAGATCGCCACACTGGAAAAGCAGTTGCAATTGCTCGACAAACTCATTGTGGCGGCGAAGAAGGACCTGGAAGACCCCGCCCTCGATGCGAAAAGCCGCCACGCGCTCGAAACGTTGATCGACGACGCTAAAGCTGACGCCGCCGATGACACACGAGATGCACTCAAACAGATGACATCTATCCGCGACACCTACACGCGATCGCTACGGCAAGCGCAGTCAAACGGCAACCTGACCCCCCAAGACGCTGCTCTCGCTTCCGAATTCAAGCCCGCCGGGTTCGGGGACGGACAAGGTCCCCCGCCTTCCGACCCCAGGATCACCGGGCCGGCCGGCACTCCCCAGCACGAGCAGAGCGTGTACGACTTACAAGACCAGTTCCCAGACGGCCAAGGCCCCACCTTCGGCGGCGACCCGCGAGATGGTTTCCCACGCAGCCCAGCTTCCGAGCTAGCCCAAGGGCCGCCGGGCACCAGGCCGCTGCCGACAGGGACCGCGCTGGGGCCTGACGGCCACCGATATGCGTTTTTCAGCCACCCAGATGGCACCGATATCCCCGGGTTCAACCAGTACGCCACCAACGGGTCCGTATGGGATTTCACCGATCCCAATCATCCGGTAAAAGTCGGTGACCTGCCTGGGATTTACCAGGCCAGCGGCGCCTACGATCCCGCCACCAACCAGATGGTGATCATCGGCAACACCAGCAACCGAGAAGGCGACCTGACTCGCGGCATGTGGGTTTCAGGACCAATCGATCCAGCCAAACCCAACAGCTGGGTCAATTCCTTGCTGCGCGTCGGCAACGTAAGCCTCCCCGGTGATCGTGAAAGCCAAGTGATCTCGCTTAAAGGTGGCGGTTTCATGCTTGTCGGAGCGACCAAGGATGGCCCCGTCCAAGGCATATCCGCTGCCACCCCCCAAGGGTTGATGGGCGCCACCCCCGTGACTCTCATGGACCAAGGACGACTTCCATCCGTGTATGGGCCGACTATCACGGGCACGACCCTTGACCCCGCAACTGGATTGGAGACCATTCAGTTACGACTAAGCACTTGGCCCGGAGGACCCTACGACCCCCACACTTGGACGACCACCTTCGGCGTCCAACACTAGGAAGGCGACTATCGCGTGTTCAGCAGGATAACGATAGCGGTCATGACCGGGATCTTTGCGGTGGCGGCAATGGGCTGTTCCCGCGCCACGCCCGGCGTCGCAACGGCCACACCGCCGAAATTCCCCGATATCAACGCTTTTCAACCTGTCGACCCCGCCCCGTACACAATGCATTTCGGCCGCGGTGGTGGCGGAGTATTTTTCGCAACACCTGATGGGCTGCAATGCGGGTGGGCATCGCTAGTCAACGGACCGGGCGATCACATCAGCGTCGGGTGCGACGGGCCGATACCTGGCTTGCCGGAGGGAGCTCCACGTGGACGCGATGGCTGCCAACATGTCGGAGTGGCAAGCAGCATGCCGTCGGACTTGGGGCCTTATGGCTTCCACGACGGGGGGTGCCCAGCGATCACGGCGCCGATTTTGAACGTTGGCCAAAAGATTTCGGCGGCAAACACTACGTGCCTGGTGGGTGCCGACCGGCTCACCGCGTGTATCGACCCAACCCTAAACCGCGGTTTCGTACTTCAACCCGAAGGCTCGTGGACTTTCTAGGCGGTCCGCCCCGATTGTGGCAAAAGAGCTTCCACGGGTGACGCGTATATCTTGCCCTCCAAATATCCGCGTAAGATGTCGCTGTGGCCTGGAATCGCGGTTTTGCGCTTGCAGCGGTCATTAACGCCGCCGCCTTCGTGTTCGCTCCTGCTGCGGGCGCCGACCCTGGGTCCCCCTCTTACAACCAGGGCAAACAAGCCATCGATATTCAGGTAAATCAGCACCACGTGCAGTTTCCGCCCGACACAGACTGGCAAGCGTATTGCCAGAAAGAGCTCGGGAACGTTACGAAAAGCGGGCTCATGCCCAGGGTAGATTCTCCGCCAGACTTCATCGCCGGCTGCCAAGACGAGGGCCGCGCACTTCTCGCGTCGCGTTAGGGAGAACCGGGGTGCCTGTCGTCGGTGAGGCGGGGCACGTATCGACAGCGAATATGAAAGCGCCATCAAGGGCGCTATCGACGGTGCTACAAGTGGCGGGGTGATCACGCCGGAAATCGGCGGCGCCGGTGCAATACCCGGGGCTGTCCTAGGCTTTGTCGGCGGCTTCTCGAAAGGGCTTTGGGAAGCGCCGGTTGAAGCCGCAGTTGTGAGCATGTGACCCGCCCGGGAAATACGCGGCGAGGTCGGCAACCTGCCCTAGCCTGCTAGGTGTTACCTACCCGAGCTAGGAGTACGTCGTGTTGGAGTACTGGGTGGACGAGGACTACTGCGAGCTGTGCGGCGGTCCCGTCGCGGTCTACATGAAGCGGGACTACGCCCATGGCGGGATTCCCCTCCCGGCAATCGCGCAGCGGGCCCTCTGCCTCAAGGGCTGCGTAGGTCAGGTGCTGTCGCCCGAGCGCATGATGAATCGCGGCGCATAGCGGCGAGGTCGGCTCAAACGAGCGGCAGCGACTGCCCCTGACTTCGTGATCAGCTCCGCGATATCTAGCGACCGCCTGACGGCATCGCCTTAGCACAAGTGAAGTAGTGCACTACTCGTGCCCGCGCCCAAGATCGCGGACACGATCGAGCCATGAAAGACAACCTTGCACCGCCCAGCGGGGCGACCATGGTCGACGAATGGGACAACCTCGGACCGGCCTTCAGGGTGTTCGACGGCCCGGAGTGGAGCATCGACCACGCCGGCCACGGGCAACCGGCCGAGATCGTGGTCTCCGTCATCGGGCGGCAATACGTTGACGGGCACGCCGAGTGCCAGGTCGTCATCGACTGTCCCGACACCCCGATCATCGCGCCGGCCGCAGCCCGGCAGCTGGGCAGGGCGTTGATTGCCGCGGCGGACGCCGCGCACGGATGACTGTGTCCGCCTGGCCGGCGCCGACCAGGGGGCGGCACCGACCGATTCTTGGCGACCCTCAGTCGCTGGTGTGCACGATCAAGACGTCGGTCTTGGCCCTGCGGGAAACGGCGGACGGGACCGAACCCAGCAGCCGCCCGGCGACGCTGCTCAGTCCGACATTCCCGACGACGAGCAGGTCGGCGTCGACCTCCTTAGCCAGGTCGACCAGCACGTTGATGGGGGCACCGACGACCGACTTCTCCTCCACGTCCTTGGCGCCGGCCTGGTGCGCGCGCTCCCTGGCGTCCCGCAGGATCCTGTAGTAGGGCGCCTCGCCCACCGTCCGGTAGTCCTGACCGTGGTCGCTACCCGGCGGGATGGCGTAGCGGCCGCGTTCCTCGGGAACGGGAAGATGTGCCGTCACAACGATCAATTTCGCGCCGTGATCCGCGGCGATCGCGGCCGCGCGCGCCACCGCGCGCAGCGACGAGTCCGAACCATCCGTGCCGACCACAACGGTCTGATAGGCGCTCATTCTCATGCAGTGTAAGGCCCACTGCGACTCGCGAGAGAGAAATCGGGCAGACCCCCGAATTCATGGTTGTTAAACGCCGCGAACCCGCAATAATGCCAGCATGCGTCTGATCTACGCCGCTGCGGCGGTCGGCATCGCCATTGCTGTGTCGATGGGGGCGCCGCCGGCTCACGCTGACTCCGGCGTCCCCGGTTACGTCCAGTGCGTGGGCGGCGATGCGAAGCCCCCACCACCGGGAGTAAGCGCCGAGACTTGGTTCCCCAGCCTGCACGTCATCGATAACGACATCGGCTCTGGCATTCCCTCCGAAGAAGTAGTTCGGCGATTGATCAACATGGGGGTCAAGCCCGACGACGCCGCCACCCGGGTGCGGTGTTATCTGGCCAACCTGCCGCACTAAAGCGACTGGCCCTTCTCGAAACGGTTATGCGGCAACGTTTTCCACGCGTCTTCTTTTCGGAATGCGGGACGGGCGCCAGTACGAGCTCGCGGTCAAATCTCCGGGTGCGTTATCTTCTGGCAGTGACCAGACCCGCTCACATGAGCGCACTCGCGGCGACGCTGGCGCTGACGGCCTATTTCACTGCGCCCCAGGGCACCGCCGACCCGACAACCCAACAGTCGCCTTTCCCGACAGGAAAATCCGGCACCAGCATCCACGTCACGGAGTACAGCACCGCAACCGCCGACGTCACGCTCAACAACGCGACGTGGATCTCGTCCGGCTGCTCCGGCGGCGGGGGCTGCACCGTCATCGAGGTGACCATCGAAGGCAAGTCCAGCGCGCCGTTCAACTACAGCCAGTCCTCCCTGACCGCCTCCTCTTCCCCCTGGCGGCAGGACCCGAACCGCGATGTCGAGAGCGGCTCATCGCTCGTCGACTACCAGAAGATCAATAAGACGCCGCCGCTGCGCGCGGGCAGCGTCACCAACGGCCAGACCGCCCACGGATTCGTCGCCTACGACGGCAACGTCAAGCAGGGCGACGTTTACATCGAGTTCAACGATCCCAATGCTCCGGCGGCCCCGACCCCGTTGGCGGGCTGGAAAGTGCACACCTGAGCGGAGCCGTCACCGCCACGTCTTCGGGACCCTTGTCCCATAACAGGTTCCGATCGCCTGACTAGCCGCCGGACGAAGACTTGGTGGGGTCCTCCGCCTCCGCCAACGCGACCGCGCTTTCCCGGTGATTGTTCGCCGCGGCCTGCCAATGCTCATCGGCCTTGTCCTGTAGTTGCTCAGGATCGCCGATTCCCTCCATGGCCGCGCGCTGCAGATTGTTTGCGGTCCGCTCATGCGCGCGTGCGGCTTCGTCGTGTCCGCGAGAGGCAGCCAGATGCGCTTTCTCGGCGCGCTCCATGGCGTCCTGCGCATACCGGCGCGCCCGGTCGACCGAATCCCCGGAAGAACCCTCGCCGGCGGCCAATTCGGCGCGCCGTTGCCGCAGCTGTTCAATCCGCTGTCCCGCCCTCGCTGCCCGCTCCCGCGGCTCGGGAATCCCTGCGTCTCGCCGTGCATCCATCAGCTGTTGATTCTTGTGGCACGCGACATGATTCGACTCCGTTATTTCGCGCGGAACTGGAAGCGCTGCCCGATGCCCTTGGCCATTCAACGTATCCATTTCGCGCGGTAGGTGTCGACGAATCCCGCCGATTTCACACCGCGATCCCGAGTTTCGAAACCGGTCGGCGCCACCGCCACCGTGAACCGAGGGCGGCTAGCTACCCACGCGCTCGGCGGTCATGTTCATGTCGATGGTCCCTTGGCATGCGCCACTCAAGATGTCGGTGTGCATGACGCCGGCCAGCGTTCCGTCGGGTTGGGGCGTGTAGTGCACCTCGGCCCGGGCCGGATTCCACTGGATCGTGGTGTCGGGCATCATGCAGTCCCACTGAAAGTCGTTGGCCTGCGACCACGACTTTCCATCCCAGGTGAACTGAACCGGCTGCGGCACCGTCGGGTTTGTGGGCGGCGGGCCGCTGACGATGGTGGCGACGCACTTGCCGTTCGTGCAGCTCGAACGGATACCGTAGGTCTCGGTGTGCTGCACCTCCGGGTCGCCGACGGCCATGCTGGTCCCAGCCTTCGGGCCGACCATGAACGTGATCGCGTACTGGCCATTCCAGGACGGATTGTCGGCGAAGGCCGTCGGGATAAACCACACGGAAATTGCGAACGGCACCGCCGATAAACCGACGACGGATTTCACACGGTGCGGCGTCATCGTTCCTCCTGCAGGTCCGTACTCAGTCAATAGTCGTATGCCGAGCCGTCGCCGACAAGATGCCGGCGATAACCCGAATTCCGGCGCCCTACCAGCCCCACTCGTCGTCGTCCAGAACATCAACGGTCAGCGCGTTGTCGGCGGGGCCCTTCGTCCCATAGGTAAAGGTCAGCAGGGTGCGGTCGTCGTCGAGGGGTTCGGTCGCGACGACGGTGGCGTGCCCGACCTTCATGCGGATCCGGTCGCCGGGCTTCAATTCGTCGACGCGTTTAAGCGTCACACCCGACCAATCGGTGAAGTGCTGGTGCTGCAGACACTTTGGCGATTCATCGCCCTCCTTCACGACCGAGTCTTCCGGCCTGAAAGCGCATTTGCGGACCGCCTGACCCCGCAATTTCGCGCGGCACAGCGGCGGGTTGCAATATACCCCGGTGTCGAATTGCGGTCCGGCGCCACGGCCGGAGCACAATGTGAGGCGTGAGTTGGACGAGGTATACCGGCAGAGCGCTCGCGGATATCACCCTGGACGGCGACGCGTTGCATGCCGAGCTCGAAGACTTTATCCGCGTGGACAATCCGCATCTGACCGATGTTCGCCTCGAGCGGGCCACGGCGACCGAGACGGACAGCGCCGGACCGTCCAAGCGGTGGTACGAAGTCACTTACCTGGCTGAAGACCCCGAAGGCAATTCGTAACATGCTCAGGAGCGCGCCGATGCGACCGGTCATTGCCGTCGTGGCTGCGGTCGGTTGCGCGATCGCCGCGCTGCCCGTGCCGATGGCCCGGGCCGACGACGGCTTCGTCGCCCTCGCCGTGTCGGTGGGGAGCGGACGAGCCGCCGGCTGGGGCACCGGGGCCAGTCAGGACCAGGCGAACCAAGTCGCGCTCGCGCACTGCACCGCCGAGGCCGGTGACGTCTGTGAAGTGGTGGCCGGCACCCGCAATGGCTGCGCATCGGTGGCGTTCGACCGCCTCTCCGGCCGGTTCCAGGGCGGTTCGGGGCCCGACGCCACCGCATCCACCGCCGACGCGCTGGCCAAGCTGGGTTCCCCCAACGGGCACATCAAGGCCACCCACTGCTCGTCCTGAAATCTGCCTCGCCGCGAGAAGTACACCGCGATGTCGACTATCGTTCATGGAAGTCGTCCTTGACTGCACGCCGACGGGTCCGCGCACTGAGGGGAGGCCATGACTGTGACGAAGACCGGGAAGTGGCCGGCGCTCTGCGCGGTTTTCCTGTCCGCTGCCTTGGCGTTCGCGGCGCCCGCCTCAGCGGATGACACCGACGACGCGTTCATCGCGGGCCTCTCCAAGGGCGGAATCACCATGCCCGACAACGACGATGCGATCGGAAAGGCCCGCACGGTGTGCACCAGCATCGCCACCAACCCGAACGCCTCGGTGCTGGCGATCCAGCTGGCCAGGCAAACGGACCTCTCGGTCAAGCAGTCCGCCTACTTCGTCGGCCTGTCGATAGCCACCTATTGTCCGCAGTACAAGGAGGACATCGACCCGTCGGTCACCTGGCTGCTGCCGGGACCCCCGCTCATGTGATCACACCTGCTGCGGTGCAAGGGATTTCGCCGTTCAGCAGTGGTCGGTCCAGCACCGCTGCAGGGGGCAGTACGTCGAATGCGCAAGGCTCACCATGGATCCGACGTCTCCGAAGGTGACATTCCTGGGGTCCAGGATCTGGTGGATGCTCTGGGAGATCTGCTCATAGGTCCAACCCCAACCGATGTCATCACAGATCAGGCGCCCCATCCCGGTAAGGGCGGCGTCGTGATCGGGCGGCCAACTGAAGCCGGCGGCACGCAGTTGCGACAGGTACGCGTCGTCGAGGGGGTCGGCGGTGGCAACCGCGGCGCTGGTAATCAGAGCCGCGCCCAACATGACGGGGATGGCCAACGCGGCCAGCCGGCGAGCTGAGGACATCATGCGCTTCCTTTCTTCGGGGCGTTCACGATGCCGTCGACCCATAGCGGCATGAAGACGAAGAATAGGCACAATCGGGAAAAAGCGCCTTATGAAAGGCTGAATAATCGGATTTTCAGGCCGTCACCGCAGTCGGCTCAGCCTCGCGCGGGCAGACCGTTCTCGTACGCCGTGGTCAACCAGAACAGGGTGCGCTCGATACCCGGCACGATTTCGGTGACGTCGATCTCCCCCTGAGCGAATCGGGTGAGCAGCCCGTAGACGACGCCGGTGAGGATGAGCTCGAGGTCTTTGGCGAATCCCGGCTCCGCTTGCGCCAGAACGGCTTTGGCGACGGGAACGACGGCGTCGACGCCACGCTGGATGAGGCGCTTTCCGCCGGGCCCCGATCGGGCCTGGAAGTAGGAGCGCAGCATTACCGGATGCCGTTCCCACGGCTCGAAGATGGTCCGCATCACGTGCATCAGGTCCACATAGATCGACTCACCGGGCAGATCGTCGATCAGCGACGGCAGGCGCGCATAGCGATTGGCGTCCATCCACCCGTCCAGGGCCGCGACGATCAGCTCGTCGCGCGTGCGATACCGCTTGTAGATGGTCGCCAGGGAAACCCGCGCCCGCCGGGCCACCTCGCGCAGCTGGACGGCCTCGTAGCCCTCGCTGTCGAGCATCTCGACCACGATGTCCAGGATCGGGTCGGGCCGCGGCCCGGACGCGCCGTTCTCGGCATCCACTGCCGCCCCTGTTGCCGTCATGAGTAACCATGTTACTGTGCGCAGGTGAGTAACGGCGTTACTCTGCCCTGATCTGGGTCGACGAACAGAGAGGACGCGCGCCGTGGGGTCAATAGATGGGAAGGTCGCCTTCATCACCGGGGTGGCGCGCGGCCAGGGTCGCAGTCACGCCGTGCGGCTCGCGCGCGAGGGCGCCAACATCATCGGAATCGACATCTGCGCCGACATTCCGGCCAACGGTTACCCGATGGCCTCCCACGAGGAGCTGGACGAGACCGTCGCGCTGGTCGAAGAAGCCGGCGGCAAGATGCTGGGCACGGTCGCCGACGTCCGCGACTTCGAGCAAGTCAAGGCCGCAATGGATGCCGGAGTCGAGCACTTCGGCCGCCTCGACATCGTGCTGGCCAATGCCGGGATCGCGCCGCTGGCGTTTCGCCAGTTGAGCATCGAGGAGGAGCTGGCGCAGTGGCGGGCGGTCACCGGCGTCAACCTCGACGGGGCCTATCACACGGCGTGGGCGGCCGTCCCGCACCTGTTGGCCGGCAACCGCGGCGGGGTCATCATCTTCACCAGCTCGACCGCCGGCATCAAGGGCTTCGGCGGCCTGCAGGGCGGCGGACTGGGCTACGCGGCGTCCAAACACGGGATCGTCGGGCTGATGCGCACCCTGGCCAATGCCCTTGCACCGCTGAGCATTCGGGTCAACACCGTGCACCCGACCGCGGTGAACACGATGATGGCCACCAACGACGACATGACCGAGTTCCTGGAGAAGAATCCCGGCGCGGGTCCCCATCTGCAAAACCCGATGCCCGTCGGCATGCTGGAACCCGAAGACGTCAGCGCCGCCATCGCCTACCTGGTCTCCGACGAGGCGAAGTACGTCACGGGCGTGACCTTCCCCGTCGACGCGGGCTTCTGCAACAAGGTTTGATACGCGGATGACGACGAACAACGCCGCCGGCCGGGTCGCGGGCAAACGGGTCTTGATCACCGGCGCCGCGCGCGGCATGGGACGCTCGCACGCGGTGCGGCTGGCCGAGGAAGGCGCCGACTGCGTCCTGGTGGACATCTGTTCCACCCCAGCGGGTTTGGAATACCCACTGGCCACCGAAGACGACCTGCACGAGACCGCGCAACTGGTGGAGAAACACGGCCGGCGTGCGATCACCAAAGTCGTCGACGTCCGCGACGAGACCGCCATGAAATCGGCGGTCGACGACGCCGCCGGCGAACTCGGCGGACTCGACGGCGCGGTCGCCAACGCCGGCGTGCTCACCGTCGGCACCTGGGACACCACCACCGCCGAGCAGTGGCGACTGGTCGTCGATATCAATCTCATCGGCGCCTGGAACACCTGCGCGGCCGCACTCCCCCACCTGGTCGCCCGAGGCGGCGGGAGCCTGGTCAACATCAGCTCGTCGGCCGGCATCAAGGGCACGCCGCTGCACGTGCCCTACACCGCCTCCAAGCACGGCATCGTCGGCATGACCCTGGCGTTGGCCAACGAGCTTGCCGCACAGAACATTCGGGTCAACACCGTGCACCCCACCGGGGTGGCCACCGGGATGGCGCCGCCGAGTATGCACACCCTGATCGCCGAGCAACGGCCCGACCTGGTGCCCATCTTCCTCAACGCGCTGCCCGCGCCGCTGATCGAAGCGTCCGATGTGAGCAACGCGGTGTTGTATCTGATCTCCGACGAATCCCGTTACGTCACAGGGCTGGAACTGAAGGTCGACGCCGGTGTCACCATCCGATAGGGCTCCGGCGAGCGACGGTGCGCGACGCGAACGCGGGATGCGTACCTTCGTCGAGGTGATGACGATCGACCCGCCCGACGCCGACAGCCCGTATGCGGGCGGATTGATCGACTTCGTCTTCGGCGAGGTCTGGTCGCGACCGGCCCTGTCCCGCCGCGATCGACGGTTCGTCACGCTGGCCTGCGTCGCGGCCGCCGACGCGCAGGCACCGCTGGAGCAGCACGTCTACGCCGCACTCAACAGCGGCGACCTCACCATCACCGAAATGCGGGAGACCGTCCTGCATTTCGCGGTCTACGCGGGCTGGCCGAAGGCGTCCCGATTCAACATCGCCGTGGACGTGCAATGGGCCAAGATCGCCGAGGAGCGCGGCGAGGCGGCCCCTCCCCCCGAACCGCTGCTGCCGCTGGTCACCGCCAGCGACCCCGAGCAGCGACTGCGGGGCGGCGAAGAGTCGTTCAAGGAGATCAACTGCCTGCCCTTCGCGCCGATGCGGGACAACCCCTACTCGGGAGCGGGCATTCTGAATTTCGTCTTCGGCGAGATGTGGTTGCGGCCCGGCCTGGGCATGAAGGAACGCCGCCTGATCACCGTGGCCTGTGTCGCGTTCCAGGACGCCGAAATCCCGATCATGTCCCACGTGTACGCGGCGCTCAAGAGTGGCGACGTGTCCTTCGAGGAGATGGACGAACTGGCGCTGCAGTTCGCCGCCTACTACGGCTGCGCCAAGGCCGACTACCTCAACCAGGTGATCGCCGAACAGAAGCAGCGGGTGACGGCCGAAAACCAGGCCGATCACACCACCGTCGGCTGACAGCACACCGGAAGGCATCCCGCCATGACGGCCACCGCGACCTCACCGCCCCGCTCGGGCGCGTTACTCATTGGCACAGAACGCATTACCACCGCCTCGGGCGGCAGCTATGAGCACGCCTACCCCGGCACCGGCGCGCTCAACGCGACCATCCCGCTGGCCGGTCACGACGAGATCGACAGGGCCGTCGACAGCGCCTGGGACGCGCATCGCGAATGGGTCTCCTATCCCGTCGACCGCCGCCGCGACCTGCTGTTCGCGCTGGCCGACGTGGTGCGCGACCACTTCGCGGAGCTGACCGAGCTCAACGTGCACGATTACGGCGTCCCGGTGTCGGTCGCCGGCAACTCCGTACTGACCGAGCGGTTCCTGCGGTACTACGCCGGTTACGCCGATAAGACCCACGGCGCAAGCACTCCCGTGGCCGGTGCCTTCGACGTCAACCTCGTCGAACGCGAACCGTACGGCGTCGTCGGCGTCATCGCCCCCTGGAACGGGCCGCTGGTGGTGGCCGGCGCGGCCGTGGCGCCCGCACTGGCGGCGGGAAACGCGGTCGTCCTCAAGCCCTCCGAGCTGGCGTCGTTGGCGCCCTTGCGCTTTGGTGAACTCTGCCTCGAAGCGGGCCTGCCGCCGGGATTGGTCAACGTGTTGCCGGCCGGCCCTGCGGGCGGAGACGCGCTGGTGCGCCATCCCCGGATCGGCAAGATCCACTTCACCGGTGGCCAGGCCACCGCGCAGAAGGTGCTGCAGGCCGCGTCGCACCATCTCACCCCGGTGACAGCCGAATTGGGCGGCAAATCAGCCTATCTCGTGTTCGCCGACGCCGACCTGGATACGGCCCCCGTCATCGCCGCCCATCAGGGGCCCATCGCCCAGGCCGGCCAAAGTTGCGCCTGCGCCTCGCGCATTCTCGTCGAGGCGTCGGTGTATGCGAGCTTCGTGGACAAACTCGTGGCGACGGTGCGGGCCGCCAAGATCGGTGATCCGCTGCAACCCGACGTCATGCTCGGTCCCGTCATCACCGAAGCCGCCGCCGACCGCATCCTCGGCGTCATCGACCGGGCGGTCAGCGATAAGGCCGGTGAGCTGGTCACGGGCGGACGCAGGCTCGGTGGCGAGTTGGCGTCCGGTTATTTCATCGAGCCGACGATCTTCGCCAACGTCGACAATCGGTCGGCGCTGGCGCAGACCGAAACCTTCGGGCCGGTGGCGTCCGTCATCCCCTTCGCCGATGAGGCCGAGGCGGTCAGGATCGCCAACGATTCACGCTACGGCCTCAATGCCTTCGTGGCGACGTCCAACCTGGAACGTGCACATCGGGTTGCGCGTCAGCTGCAGGCGGGTTCGGTGTGGGTGAACCGGCACAGCGACATCGAGCCGCAGGGCCCCTACGGCGGCTACAAGCAGAGCGGGTTCGGCCGCACCGGCGGCGTCGAAGGCCTGTATGAGTTTTTGCAGGTGAAGAACATTCGCATCGGCATGAGCTGACACCGCTAGTTTCGGCCCCGACGGCATTTGCTGTCGTGAAATATTGTGCAAATCAAGTATTTCCGCTAGAGGGGTAGAGTCGCGGGCATGAGTTTGGTCGAGTGGCTGAGGACGCCGCGCTACTTGCGGACGCGTTTCATGATGGAAACGCGTCCGCTGAACCGCCTGGAGATGGAGATCGTGTTCCTCGAGGTCGCCGCCCGTGACGCGTTGGTACGCCTGCCCGTGGCGTTCATGATCCTGCCCAAGGCCCCCCGGCCCTGGCGCGATGGCCCGTCCACCCCGGAACAGGGCAAGTAGAGGTTCCACGCGGGACTTGGGAGCCGCGACCGAGTCGGGCATGCTGACGGTATGCACGTGAGCAGCGGAGTACGCGACCCGGCGGCCAGCTTTCCCCTCGACACCGCGGCGGACGACGCCGGCGAGCGCCGGCAGGCCAACCGCGCCGTCGCCGTCAGCGCCGTCGGGCTGGCGCTGACCGGCCTGGTCGAATTGGTGATCGCGCTGGTGTCCGGTTCGGTGGCGTTGCTGGGCGATGCGCTGCACAACCTGTCGGACGTGTCCACCAGCGCCCTGGTGTTCATCGGCTTCCGCGCGTCGCGCAAGCTGCCCACCGAGCGGTATCCCTACGGCTACGAACGCGCCGAAGATCTCGCCGGTATCGGTGTGGCCGTGGTGATTTGGGGCAGCGCCGTGGTCGCCGGTTTCGAGAGCGTCACCAAGTTGCTCCGCCACGGCGGCACCGGCTACGTGAGCTGGGGCATCGGCGCGGCCGTCGTGGGCGTAATCGGCAATCAGCTGGTGGCCCGCTACAAACTGGTGGTGGGCAGGCGAATTCGGTCGGCGACCATGGTGGCCGACGCCAAGCATTCGTGGCTGGACGCGCTGTCGTCGGGCGGCGCGGTGCTCGGGCTGATCGGCGTGGCACTGGGGTGGGGCTGGGCCGACGCCGTCGCGGGGATCGTGGTCACCGGGTTCATCTGCCACGTCGGCTGGGAGGTGACCGCCGACATCGCCCATCGCCTGCTCGACGGCGTCGACCCCGACATCATCACCACCGCCGAGGCCGTAGCTGCGTCGGTCCCCGGTGTGACGCACGCGCACGCCCGGGCCAGATGGACCGGGCGGACGCTGCGCGTCGAGGTGGAGGGGTTCTTGAACGCCGACACCCCGCTGGCGGCCGCCGACCAGATCGGCCGCAGCGTCGCCGCGGCGCTGACGCCACGGATCCCGGAGATGCAGAGCTTCACGTGGACGGCCCGCGCCGCCTGAGGTGACCCGGCCTCAGCGGCGGAATCGCTCCCGCAGCTGCGGGTCGTTCTCCCACCAGAGCCCCGCCGGCGCCGGGGTTTGACCCTCGGCGTCCTGCGTCTTGGGGGCCGCCTCGGCCTCGTCCAACTCGGCGTCGACCGCCACCGCATGCGCCTGCTCGTCGCACGACAGCGCGCGCATCAGCAGCAGCACGAACGGCCACCCGACCAGATCGCCGAGGATCCACAACACGCCGGCCCCGATCGTCTGGTCGAGCCGCGGGTCGGGTCCCCAATTCCGTTGCAGCCCGGCGTAATACGTCGCGCCGATCAACGAGCCCTGCCAGATGACCAATCCCAGGACGCCATCGCCGAGCGCCTCGGCGACGGTGATCAGCAGCGAGATCGACTGCGGGTACCTGCGGGGTACCGGGTCCTCTTGCAGCCGGGCGTAGAAGTAACCGAATCCCAGCACCACCAACAGAATTCGCGTCGGCGCGCCGACCCACTCGGTCCGCAGGGCCGCGGTGTACCAGGGCGTCAGATATAGCAACCACGGCGTGGCGAGCATCGCGACCGATGTCGTCGCGGGATGGACGAGCACGCGGGCGAACCGGGTGGCCAACAACCGGTCGATGCGGTCGCGGCCGGACGGACCGACGGCGGCGCGAAAGGCGGTGACCGGCTTGGCCTGCGCCATGAAGAACGGCACGACGTACAGCAGCAGCAACACCTGCAGCGCACGCACCCAGAACAGGACGTAGGCGTAGGCCCCGATCGCGCTGATCGTGGCCAGCGCCCACGCGAGCAGGCCCAACCCGAAGCACGCGGCGTTCGTCGGGCCGACCGCACCCTGGGCGGCTCGGGCGCGCCGGTAGCACCACCCGTAGCCGGCGGCGAACACCGCCACGACGATCACCGCGACCGGGTCGAAATGCCAAGTCTGGACGGCCGCGTCCCACGTCAGCGGTGCGGGATCGACGCGCACGAACACCAGCCTATTGCGGCCGGGAAGGGCTCAGTTGCCGGCTGCGCCCTCCGGCTTCGGACCGCGGTCCTCGCCGGTGATGTATTTCGGGCAGTAGTGCGCGGCCGCCAGATAGGTGAACTTGGCCGCGGCGGCGCCCTGGAAAGCGGGATTCTGATTGCGCAGGTCGGTCACGATCTTCGCGTCGGACTGGCCGTCGTCGAGCAGTTCGCACACCGACTTGCCGATGGTGATCGCGTTGCCGGCGTCCTGGTAGGTGAGGCCGGCGTCGCGGAGGTCCTTGAGGAAGTCCTGATCGTTGTCGATGTCCGCGTGCGCCGGTGCGGCCAGGACGAGCATGGCGGCGAGGCTGGTCAGCCCCAGGAGAAGTCGCATAACGCTGTGATTGTCGCAAACCCGCGGACGATTGGCATCTCGTCGGGCGAACGGGAGGTGAACTGTCACGGTCCCACCTCGCCTGGATGCCAGCCGTTGCGCACCGAGAATGGCCCCCAATTCACCCGCTCAGCAAACCAACGAAAATGTGCCGTGCAATTGGTCGACGCAATCGCTTTCGCCCCCGACCGCGTGCGGCATATTAACGCCGAAATGTTGACAACAGGTTTCGTTTACAATGCGGCGCGCGCGCAATTGTAAAATTCGGATTACCTGCGCCGCGCATGCCTGCCGTCGGGCGGGCCGCTAAGACGAGGAGCTGGTGGCCGTCACGCTGGGCGCGGGCGAGCTCTTGTTCGAAATCACATATGGGCAATAGGCATTGACTGCTATGGCAGCGAACTTGTTGGCCTTGTCATCGCTCAGGTCGGAGTTCTTGGATTCCAGCGTCGAGACGACGTCGGACATCCCGGTACCGTTCACGAGCGTCTTACACACCCAATGGCCCGCGCCGACCACCGTATCGCTGTCGGAATAGGTGATTCCCGCGGAGTCGAGAGACGCGACGAATGCATCGTCGGTGTCGTCGGCGTGCGCGGGCACTGCCATGCCGATTACTGCGGCAAAGCTCGCCGCAACAAGAAGAAGTTTCATATACCACAGATTGGCAGAGAAGCGAACGCTCCGCATCTCCTGAGGCAAAACCTTGCCGCTTTCCTACCGGAGACGCCCTCTGGGGTGGCAACCCCCGGCCGTGTCGTCAACCGCTGGTTGACACTTCTCGGCCGTCAACCTACCGTTGACGGTATGCCCGATCCCGTCCGCATCTCCTACCCGATCCGCCTCGACGAGCTGATCGACGCCATCAAGTCGACGCGTTCCGACGTGCTGGATCAGCTGGCCGACGCCGTCCTGGCCGCCGAACACATGGGCGAGATCGCCGACCATTTGATCGGTCACTTCGTCGACCAGGCCCGCCGCTCTGGGGCGTCCTGGACCGACATCGGCAAGAGCATGGGCGTCACCAAGCAGGCCGCCCAGAAGCGCTTCGTCCCCCGCGCCGAGCCCGCCACCCTCGACCTCGACCAGGGGTTCGCGCGCTTCACCCCGAGGGCGCGGGGCGCGGTGGTGGCGGCCCAGAACGCCGCGCACGACGCCGGCAACGGCGAGATCACCCCGGATCACCTGTTGCTCGGCGTGCTCGGCGACGCGGCCGCACTGGCGACCGTGTTGCTGCGCCTGCAGAATGTCGACACCGAGGCGCTGCGCGCCGCCGCGACGGAGGCGATCGCCGCGCTGCGCGTGGAAGCCCAACCGCCGCAACTCATTCCGTTCAGCGGGCCGGCGCGCAAGGCGCTCGAGCTGAGCGTGCGCGAGGCGCTGCGGCTCGGCCACAACTACGTCGGCACCGAGCATCAGCTGCTGGCGCTGCTGGAGCTGGAAGCCGGCGGTTCGGCCCAGGGGCCGCTGCACCGCTGCGGTGTCGACAAGGACCGGGTCGAGGCGGATCTGGTCAAGGCGCTGCAATCCCTGTCCGGCGGCAAGGACGGTTGAGCGGTGCGGCCGACCCCTCCCTTCGGCGTCCCAGCGTGTGCGATCATGCGTGGGTCCCCTGCAACGGCGCCAAGGAGGCACGACATGGCGAAGATGCACCGCTGGCTGATGGTCGCCGCCGCCTTGCTGCTCGCGGTCGCCGGCCTCACCGCCGTCGGCGTCGGCGCGGTTCCGTTGCCCCGCGCGTGGGCCGGTGACGCGCCGATCGGCCACATCGGTGACACGCTGCGGGTGGACGGCGACACGTTCATCGCCGACGTCACCGTGAGCGGCGTGGCGCCCTGCGACCCGCCGCCGGGATTCGGCTACACGCGCGAAGGCACCTACAAAGGCTTCCCGGGCAGCACCGTCGAGCGCGCCGACGTGACCATCCGCGCGATCCGGGTGCCCAACCCTTATGTCATGGCGACCGTACTGAGCTTCAACGGGGTGACCCCGAACGCCGACGCCTACAAGCCACGGGCCTCCGATGCCCCCGACGCGCTGGACAACGTGCTCGTCAACGCGCCCAACGGGGCGATCGTGCGCGGCGGCGTGTACTGGGACGCCTACCGCGACCCCGTCACCACCGTCGTGCTGCTGGACAAGAAGACGGGTTATCACCTCGCGCAGTGGAACCTCTGACCGCAACGTTCCAGACCGCGCCGGCGAGTTCCGGCGACGCCGCAGAGCTGGCCGCCGTTGCGGCCCTGACCTTTCCGTTGGCGTGCCCACCCTCGGTGACCACCGAGAACATCGCCGCGTTCGTCGGCGCCAACCTGTCGGCCGCCCGCTTCGCCGAGTACCTGAGCGATCCGGACCGCGCCGTCATCACAGTGCGCCAGGACGGCCGAATCGTCGGCTACGCCATGCTGATTCGCGGCGACTCCGACGACTCCGCCGAGCTGTCCAAGATGTATGTCCTGCCCGAGCGCCACTCCAGCGGGGCCGCGGCGGCGCTGATGGCACGCACGCTGGCGGTCGCGGCCGACTGGGGCGTGCGCCGGGTGTGGCTGGGCGTGAACCGGGCAAACGAACGCGCACAACGCTTTTACCGCAAGAGCGGATTCACCATCCACGGCACCCGCACGTTTCGGCTGGGCGCCGGCGTCGAGAACGACTACGTCATGACCCGCGAGCTGGGTTAGCCGCCGCGGTCAGCGCCAAGAGCCGGGAAGTGGCCCGCAGATATTTCTTTCGGTATCCCCCCGCCAGCATCTCCTCGCTGAAGATGGTGTCCAGCTTGGTCCCCGAGGCCACCACGGGAATGCCCGCGTCATAGAGCCGATCGGTGAGCGACACCAGCCGCAGCGCGACGTTCTGGTCGTCGATGCCGTGCACGCCGGTCACGAACACCGCGCTCACACCCTCGATCAGCGCCAGGTAGCGCGACGGGTGCATGGTGGCCAGGTGCGCGCACAGCGCATCGAAGTCGTCGAGCGTCGCGCCGTCGACCTGCGCGGCGCGCGCGGCCACCTCGCCGTCGGACAGCGGCTGCGGCGCCGGCGGCAGGCCGCGGTGCCGGTAGTCGGGACCCTCGATCCGCACGGTCGTGAAAATGCTTGCCAGCGTGTTGATTTCGCGCAGAAAGTCCTGGGCGGCGAAGCGGC
>NZ_LZKY01000282.1:0-895 GCF_001673055.1 Mycobacterium sp. 1245801.1 | reverse complement strand
TCGGGGCCGAGCCGTGTCCGCCGGAGCTGGTGGACCGCTGGGCGCCGGGCCGGGTGATGGTCAACGTGTATGGCCCCACCGAAACCACCATGTGGGCCTGCAAGAGTGCCCCGCTACAGGCGGGCTCGGGATTCCCGCCGATCGGCTCACCGGTGACCCGGGCGGCGTTCTTCGTGCTCGACGAATGGCTGCGCCCGGTGCCGGCCGGTGTGGTGGGGGAGCTGTATCTGGCCGGCGAGGGCGTGGGGGTCGGGTACTGGCGCCGCCCCGGGCTGACCGCATCGCGGTTCATCGCGTGCCCGTTCGGTGTGGTGGGCCAGCGTATGTATCGCACTGGGGATCTGGTGTGCTGGGGTCCCGACGGGCAGTTGCGGTATCGGGGGCGCGCCGATGAGCAGGTCAAGGTGCGTGGGTATCGCATCGAGTTGGGCGAAATCCGCACCGCCCTCACCGAATTGGACGGCGTGCAGCAAGCCGCGGTCGTCGTCCGCGAAGACCAGGCCGGCGAGAGGCGTCTCGTCGGCTATGTGACTGGAGCCGCTGACCCCGCCGATATTCGGGCCCGGTTGGGTCAGCGGCTCCCTCCCTATATGGTGCCCGCGGCGGTGGTGGTGCTCGAGGCGTTGCCGTTGACGCTCAACGGCAAACTCGACACCCGCGCTTTGCCCGCCCCGGACTACCAGGGCGATAACTACCGCGCCCCACGGACCGCCCTCGAAGAGATCCTGGCCGGCATCTACGCCCACATCCTGGGCGTCGAACGCGTCGGGATCGACGACTCCTTCTTCCATCTCGGCGGCGACTCACTCTCGGCGATGCGGCTCGTCTCGGCCGTGAATACCGATCTGGACGCCGACCTCACCGTCCGATCCCTGTTCGAGGCACCCACCGTCGC
>NZ_LZKY01000281.1:0-9354 GCF_001673055.1 Mycobacterium sp. 1245801.1 | reverse complement strand
CGCGCAGCGCACCTTCATCGCGCAGTTCGGGTCCACGCAGGCCGTCGTCTCATGGACGATCGCCGGCTACATGCTCGCGTTCGCGACGGTGATCCCGGTTACCGGGTGGGCGGCGGATCGGTTCGGCACCAAACGGCTTTTCATGGGTTCGGTGCTGATCTTCACGCTGGGATCGCTGCTGTGCGCGATAGCGCCGAACATCTTGCTGCTGATCCTGTTTCGGGTGGTCCAGGGCATCGGCGGCGGCATGCTGCTACCGCTGAGCTTCGTCATCCTGACGCGCGAGGCGGGACCGAAGCGGGTCGGCCGCCTGATGGCGGTGGGCGGAATCCCGATCCTGCTCGGCCCCATCGGCGGGCCCATCCTGGGCGGCTGGCTGATCGGCGCGTACGGCTGGAAATGGATCTTTTTGATCAACCTGCCGATCGGGCTGACGGCGTTCGCGCTCGCGGCCATCATGTTCCCGAAAGACCGCTCGGCCCCCTCGGAGGCCCTCGACATCACCGGCGCGCTGCTGCTCTCGCCTGGCGTGGCGATCTTTTTGTGCGGGGTGTGTTCCATCCCGGGGCGGCACACCATCGCCGACCGCTACGTGTTGGTGCCCGCGCTCGTCGGCCTGGGCCTGATCGTCGCGTTCGTCCTGCATGCCTGGTACCGGACCGACCACCCCCTGATCGACCTGCGGCTGTTCCGCAACCCGGTGGTAACCCAGGTCAATGTGACGCTGCTGGTGTTCGGGGCCGCCTCGGTGGGCGTCGGCCTGCTGGTGCCCAGTTTCTTTCAGATCGTCGGCCACGAGACGCCGATGCAGTCGGGTCTGCACATGCTGCCGATCGGCATCGGTGCGGTGCTGACCATGCCGCTCGGCGGCGCCTTCATGGACCGGCGGGGCCCGGGCAACATCGTGCTCGTCGGCCTGCCGCTGATGGCGGTGGGCCTGGGTGTCTTCACCTACGGAGTCGCCAGCCAGGCCGCCTACTCACCGGTCCTGGTGACGGGGCTCGCGATCATGGGGCTGGGTATCGGTCTGACCACCACGCCGCTCTCCGCGGCGCTCATGCAGGCGCTCGCCCCACATCAGGTCGCCCGCGGGACGACGCTGATCAGCGTCAACCAGCAGGTAGGCGGGTCCATCGGCGCCGCGCTGATGGCGGTGATCCTGACCAATCAGTTCAACCGCAACGAGGCCCTGATGGCGGCGAACGAGATGGGCGGGGTGCGCGCCGGCACCGGCAAGCGAGGCCTGCCGGTCGACCCGTCGGCCGTCCCGCGCCAGCAGCTTGCCCCCGATCTCGCCAGCCATGTGTCTCACCACTTGGCGCACGCCTACGCGGTGGTGTTCGTCCTGGCCGTCGTGCTGGTGGCGTTCACCATCATCCCGGCGTCGTTCCTGCCCAAGAAGCCACCGACCCCGCCGGTCGGCGACTGACGCGCGGCGGCCTAGGTCGACGACTGGGCCCCGGCGGCATCCAACAGCCACGCGTATTGGAACGCCGCCTCCTCCCACGCCTTGTAGCGGCCGCTGACGCCACCGTGCCCGGCGTTCATCTGGGTCTTCAACAGGACCGGACTGCCGTCGCCGTTGGCGTGTCGCAGGGCCGCGACCCACTTGGCCGGCTCGACGTAATAGACCCTCGTATCGTTCAGCGACGTCATCGCCAAGATCGCCGGGTACCGTTTGGTCGCCACGTTCTCATACGGTGAATAGGACTTCATGTAGGAGTAGACGTCCTTGTCCGCCAATGGGTTTCCCCATTCGTCCCATTCGGTGACGGTCAGCGGTAAGGAGGGGTCCAAGATGGTGGTCAACGGGTCGACGAACGGGACCTGCGCGAGAATTCCGGCGAAGAGCTCCGGCGCCAGGTTGGCCACCGCGCCCATCAACAAACCGCCGGCGCTACCCCCCAACGCGACCAGCTGACGAGGCCGGGTGACACCAGAGTCCACCAAATGCCTTGCGACGGCGACGAAGTCGGTGAAGGTGTTCTTCTTCTCCAGCAGCTTGCCGTGCTCGTACCACAGCCGGCCCATTTCACCGCCCCCACGCACGTGGGCGATCGCGAATACCATGCCGCGGTCCAGCAGCGACAGCCGGGCGATGGAGAAGCTCGGGTCGGTGCACAGCTCGTAGGCGCCGTAGCCGTAAAGCAATGCGGGCGCCGGGAATTCGATGTCGGCGCGGTGCACGATCGACACCGGGACCCGGGTTCCGTCATCGGCGACCGCCCAGTCACGGCGCTCCACATAGTCGTCGGGCCGATAGTCGCCGAGCACGGGTTGCTCGCGCAGCAGCGTGCGCTCACCGGTGGCCAGGTCGATGTCATACACACGCGCCGGGATCACCAGAGATCCGGCCCTGATCCGCAGCTTGGGCGCAGCCCAGTTGGGATTGCCGGCCAGCCCGGACGACATCAGCTCGGAGTCGAAGGAAAACTCTTCGGGCCGGCCGTACGTGCCGTCGGCGTTGATGGGCCACAGCTGCAGCCGGGGCAGCGCCCCCCGGCGATAGCCGACGACGAGGTGGCCGGCGAAAGCGTCCACCCCGTCGAGCCGGACGTCGTCGCGGTGCGGGATCAGGGTGCGCTGCTGTGTCGGATCGCTGACCGGCGCCTCGGCCAGAGTGAAGTTGACCGCGCCGTCGTTGTGCAGGATCAGGAACCGGTCCTGCCCGCCGATGACCGCGTGCTCCACCGCGTACTCGACACCCTCGCGGCGCGGCAGCACGACCGTGAACGATGCCTGCGGATCGGCGGCGTCGGCGTAGCGATACTCCGAGGTGATCGAGGATCCCGAGGCGATGAAGACGTAGGCCTCGCTGCGCGTGAGACCCACGCCCAGCCAGTACTTTTCGTCGGCTTCGTGATACACCAGCTCCGGTTCGGCATCCGAGCCCGCCCGATACCGCCACACCTTGTCGGGACGGTGGGCGGCGTCCAGGGTCAGGTAGTACACGGTGCGGTTGTCGGCGGCCCAGGTGGCGCCCGCCCCGATGTCGGCGATCTCGTCCGGGTACAGCTCGCCGGTGCGTAAGTCCTTGAACCGCAACGTGTACCGCTCATCGCCCAGGGTATCGACCGAATAGGCCAGCAGGTTCCCGTCCAGGCTGACCGTCGCGGCGCCCAGGGAGAAGAATTCGTGGCCCTGCGCCTCGGCGTTGGAGTCGAGCAGGACCTGCTCGCCGGGGATCTCGGTGTCCTCGTCCAGGATCGGCGGGTCCCAGTCGTCGGGTCCGCTTATCGGACAACGGCACTGGACGCGGTACTGCTTGCCTTCGTAGGTGCGCGCGTAGTACCACCACTGGCCCTGCCGGGTGGGCACCGACAGATCCGTCTCCTTGGTGCGCGCCTTGATCTCGGCGAAGATCTGCTGCCGCAGCGGCTCGAGGTGCGCGGTCATCTGATCGACGTAGGCGTTCTCCGCCTCGAGATGGGCGATGACTTCGGGATTGGTCTTTTCGCGCAGCCACTCATACGGGTCGATGAAGACGTCGCCGTGATGCTCGCGCCGAGTCTCCACCCGCTTGGCGACGGGGGGCACCGACCCGTTTCGTTGGGTTTCGGTCATGCGCTGGGACCGATCCAGTCGGCGAAGCTCAATCCGGAAATGCGTTCGTAGGCCTCGATATAGCGCCCGCGGGTGGCCGCGATGATGTCCTCCGGTAGCGGCGGCGGGGGCTGGGAACCGTGGCGGTCCCAGCCGGACTCGGGGCCGGTCAGCCAGTTGCGGACGAACTGTTTGTCGAAGCTGTTCTGGACGACGCCGACCTGGTACTCGTCGGCCGGCCAGTACCGCGACGAATCCGGGGTGAAGATCTCGTCGGCCAGTAGCAGGTTGCCGTCGTGGTCGGTGCCGAACTCGAACTTGGTGTCCGCGATGATGATTCCCTTCCGGAGCGCGTGATCGGCGGCCTGAACGTAGATCTGTAGGGTGCGGTCGCGCAGCTGGTTGGCGGGCACGGCGCCGACCAGCTCGATCACCCGCGCGAAGGAGATGTTCTCGTCGTGGTCGCCCAGTGCGGCTTTCGTCGCCGGAGTGAACAGCGGTTCAGCGAACCTGCTGGCTTCGACCAATCCGGGCGGCAGCGGGATGCCGCAGACCTTTCCGGTCGCCTGGTAGTCCAGCAATCCCGAGCCGGTCAGGTAGCCGCGCGCCACGCATTCCACCGGAAGCATTTCGAGCTCACGCACCACCAGCGCGCGGCCCAGGACCTCGTCGGGGATGCGCGGATCGTCGGGCGGCCCGGCCAGATGGTTGGGAGCGTCCACGAGGCCGAAGAAGAAGACGCTCATCGCGGTCAGGATGCGGCCCTTGTCCGGGATGGTGCTGTCCAGGACGAAGTCGTAGGCCGAGATCCGGTCGGTGGCGACCAGCAGCAGGTGCTCGTCGTCGACGCGATACAGCTCGCGGACCTTGCCGCTGGCCAGGTGCTGATAGTCGGACAGTGCGGGCATCCGGTCAGCCTATCGGGCACCTGCAAACCGGGTTTGTGCTGGGATCGGGGCTATGACACCGCGGTTTCTGCCCTACTCAACCCGACCCGGCCGGCTGGCCGTCCAGCTGTTCAGCGATCTCGCCGTCGTCGTGTGGACCCTGCTGTGGCTGCTCGTCGGGCTGGCCGTCTACGACGCCATCGCCACCATCGCCGACGCCGGGCGGCAGGTCGAGAGCGGCGCGAAGGGCATCGCCGGCAACCTCGCGTCCGCCGGCCACGAGGCGCAGCACATTCCGGTGGTGGGCGACACGGTCAGCAAGCCGCTCAACTCCGCGAGCCATGCCGCGCTGGACATCGCGGGCGCGGGCCACGATCTGGACAGCGCGGCGAGCTGGCTCGCGGTGCTGCTGGCGATGGCCGTCGTCGCGGTCCCGATCCTCATCGCGGTGCTCCCGTGGTTTTTTCTGCGGCTTCGATTCTTTCGGCGCAAGTTGACGGTGACCGCTCTGGCCGCGACGCCGGCCGGGGCGCAGTTGCTGGCGCTGCGGGCGCTGACCAACCGGCCGGCCCGGAAGTTGATCGCCGTGAGCGCGGACCCGGTCGGCGGGTGGCGCCGCGAGGATCCGGTCACCATCGGCGCGCTGGTCGCGCTCGAATTACGGTCGGCCGGCATCGCGATCCGCGGGGCGTAGCAGCATCGCCCGCGCTAACAGCAGCAGCCCGGCGACGACCACAATGATCCATGCGGCCAACGCATCCCAGAAGAACACCAGCGAAACGGTGAGCAGCGACCGCTGCCCGATCTCGATGGCCATGGCGCAGCTGGCCGCGGAGTACATGCCCAACGGGAAAACGAACGCCCACCACACACCGGCGAACTGCAGCATGTTGGGGTGCCGCCTGATGCGGTGCAGCGCGAAGTAGATCAGCGGCGGTATCCACAGGGTGGCCGTCACCCACGTCACGACGGTGACCCCGCGCACCGGCCCGGCCAGCCAGCCGGGAGCGACCGCGTGGATGGTGTCGCCGGCCAACGTCGCAATCGCCATGCCGCCCATCAGGATCCACGTGTCGGGTTCGAAGCCGTCCCGGTCCTGCCGTTCGTTGACCACCCGCCACATCGTCAGCCAGGTCATCAGGCCGTAGATGCACAGCGCCGCCACCCAGCCGGCCACGGCCACCGCCAGCCACCAGTGATGGCCGGTCTGCCGGGCCGCCCGCGCGATCACGATGGCCAGACCCGAGGTGCCCACGCTGCCCAGCTGCCAGGCGCCGTGGGCGCGGTCGCGCAGCTCCGGCCACCGGTGGCCCAACATGTTTCGCGCGCTGAACAGGACCAGGATCGACCAGGACGTCAGGCCGACCACGCCGAGCACCCGCGCCACCCACGCGTTGGACGACAAGCGCGTGTCGATCACCGCGCATGCGGCCATGAAGGTGATCAGCCGCAGGGTGACGTCGGGATCGGTCAGATCCCAGCCCAGCCCCTGGCCCGGTTCGCAGGCCTTCGCCACGACCAGGGCGACCAGCAACAACAGCCCGAGGGTGGCGATGACGCCCATCGTGTCGCTGATCAACCGGTAGCCGTGATTGTGCGCGCCGATCGACAAGATTCCCGTCGCCATCACCGCCGCGAACACATCGGGTGAGGGCCTGATGTCGGCGAACCGGATCGTCACGGCCCCTCGTGAAGCTCCACGACGAGGTGCCGAATGCCGGTGTGGCGATTGCTGCGGGCCCATTCGACCGGCCGGACGACCCGCACCCCGCCGAACCGGGCCAGCAGCTCTTCGAACAGCACCCGCAGCTCCAACCGGGCCAGGTTGGCGCCCAGGCAATAGTGCACACCCTGACCGAAACCCAAGTGCGGATTGGGCTTTCGGGTGATATCGAATTCGTCGGCGCGCTCGAACACAACGGCGTCGCGATTCGCCGAGCCTTCCCAGATCTGTATCTTCTGCCCGGCCTCGATCGACTGACCGCCGAGGGTGACGTCGCGGGTGGCGGTGCGCCGCTTGGAGGGCGACGGCGACGTCCACCGCACCATCTCCTCGACGGCCGTGGGCAGCG
Source organism: Mycobacterium sp. 1245801.1 (assembly GCF_001673055.1). Lineage (NCBI taxonomy): Bacteria > Bacillati > Actinomycetota > Actinomycetes > Mycobacteriales > Mycobacteriaceae > Mycobacterium > Mycobacterium sp. 1245801.1. The sequence continues at coordinate 2,852 of NZ_LZKY01000281.1, read as the reverse complement.
CCCCGAGATCGCCGCGCAGCGACCGCATTTGGTGCGGGTGGTCGGCCAGCGCCAGTAGGCCGCCCGCGACCGCGTTGCGGGTGGTCTCCGCGCCGGCGCTGAACAACAAGCTGAAGAACAGGTACAGCTCGAGATCTGAAAGTGCCGACGCGTCAACACCATCGAGGTCGTCGAGCGTTGCGTTGGCCACCACCGACAACATGTCATCGGTCGGGTTTGCACGCTTGGACGCGATCAGCTGCTGACCGTATTCGTACATCCGCGACCCGGCCGCCGCGTCTCTTTCGGAGACCGACAGCTGCGACAGGGAAGCCTTGCGCGAACCACCGAAATCGAACTGCGGCTCGATGGCCTCGAATAACCAATGCCGTTCGGATTCAGGGACTCCCAGCAGGATGCAGATCATCTGCATCGGCAGCTCGGCGGCGATGTCGACCAGGAAGTCGAACGGCTCACCCGGGACCACCGCGTCCAGCAGCCGGCGCGCCCTGCCCCGCAGGTCGTCCTCTACCAGGCGGATCATCCGCGGCGTCAGCCCGGAGCTGACCAGTCGCCGAATCTGCGAATGCCGCGGATCGTCCATCATGTTGAGCACCTGGCCGGCGATCGCCAGGTCCTGCAGCAGCGTCCCGCCATAGGGCCTGGCACCACCGGTGACCGAGGAGTAGGTCACCGGATCCTTAAGCACCTCAAGCGTTTCCGCGTAGGTGGCGACGGACCAGAAGCCCTCACCATCGGGGGTGTTATCGGTCGGTGCGTGCCAGTACACCGGCGCCTCTCGCCGATGGATGGCGAACAGCTCGTGCGGAAAACCGTTGGCGAAGTTGTCCAGATCGGTGAAGTCGATCGAAGCGAGCGCGCCGGCCAGCGTCACAGGATCGCACCCGGGGCGTACTTGGCCGCGTCCGGGTAGCGGTTCACCAGCGCGTCCACCTGCGCCGCCACCTCGTCCACCTGGTCACCCGCGGCGCCGGTGAACGCCTTCTTGTCGGCCAGCGCCGCGTCCAGCGCCGCCCGGTCCAGCGGCAGCCGATCGTCGGCGGCCAGCCGGTCCAGCAGGTCGGGCTCGGCGCCGCGCTCGCGCATGGCCAGCGCGGTGGCCACGGCGTGTTCGCGGATCACGTGGTGGGCGGCCTCGCGGCCCACGCCGGCGCGCACCGCGGCGATCAACACCTTGGTGGTGGCCAGGAACGGCAGATAGCGGTCCAGCTCGCGGTCGATCACCGCCGGATAGGCGCCGAACTCGTCGAGCACCGTCAGGAAGGTCTCGATCTGGCCGTCGATGGCAAAGAAGCTGTCCGGCAACGCGACTCGGCGCACCACCGAGCAGAACACGTCGCCCTCGTTCCACTGCGCTCCCGCCAGTTCGGCGGTCATCGACGCGTAACCGCGCAGCACCACCTGCAGACCGTTGACCCGTTCGCAGCTGCGTGTGTTCATCTTGTGCGGCATCGCCGACGAACCGACCTGCCCCGGCGCGAATCCCTCGGTGACCAGTTCATGGCCGGCCATCAGCCGGATGGTGTGCGCCAGCGACGACGGTCCGGCGCCCAGCTGCACCAGCGCGGAGAGCACGTCGTGGTCCAGCGAACGCGGATACACCTGCCCGACGCTGGTCAATACCGTTGCGAAGCCCAGGAATTCGGCGACGCGCCGCTCGAGCTCGGCGAGCTTGGCCGCGTCGCCGTCCAGCAGGTCGAGCATGTCCTGCGAGGTGCCCATCGGGCCCTTGATGCCGCGCAGCGGGTAACGGTCGATCAGCTCGCGCAGCCTGGTCAACGCGATCAAGGTCTCCTGGGCCGCCGAGGCGAACCTCTTGCCCAGCGTGGTGGCCTGCGCGGCGACGTTGTGGCTGCGCCCGGCCATCACCAGGTCGCGATACGCCACCGCCCGCTCGGCCAGCCGCGCCGCGACCGCCACGCCGTGCGCGAAGACCAGTTCCAGCGAGCGCCGGATCTGCAGTTGCTCCACGTTCTCGGTCAGATCACGACTGGTCATGCCCTTGTGCACGTGCTCGTGACCGGCCAGCGCGTTGAACTCCTCGATGCGCGCCTTTACGTCGTGGCGCAGCACCCGTTCGCGGTCCGCGATCGAGGCCAGGTCGACGTCCTCGATCACCCGCTCGTAGTCGGCGATCGCCTCGGGAGGCACCGCGACGCCCAGTTCGGCCTGCGCGCGCAGCACGGCCAGCCATAGCCGGCGCTCGCCGATGACCTTGGCCTCCGGCGACCAGATCGCGACCATCTCGGCACTGGCGTACCGGGTGGCCAGCACATTCGGAATGCTCACTTGGTCCTCACGAACACACAGCTTACGGTCGCGGCCATAGCCTATGCGGATGTACTTCGCCGGCGTCGACCTCGCCTGGGCGGGTCGCAACCCGACCGGCGTCGCCGTCGTCGACTCCGGTGGCGCCCTGGTGAGGGTGTGCGCGGTCCGCGACGACGACGAGATCCTGGCCGCCCTGCTTCCCTACGTCCGCGGCGATTGCGTGGTCGCCTTCGATGCGCCGCTGGTGGTGAACAATCCGACCGGGCAGCGTCCCGCCGAGGCGGCGCTCAACCGCGATTTCCGCAGGTACGAGGCCGGCGCGCACCCCTGCAATACCGGCAAACCCGAGTTTGTCGACGGCCCCCGCGCGGGCCGGCTGGCCGTGGCGCTCGGCCTGGACGCGGACCCGCGATCACCGGCCGCGCGCCGGGCCATCGAGGTCTACCCCCACGCGGCCACCGTCGCGTTGTTTCGCCTCGAGCGCACCCTGAAATACAAGGCGAAGCCCGGCCACGCGCAGCGGCACCGGGGCCCGCGCCAGCCGCTCGACGCCGTCCATGAGCAACAACAGCTCGGACCTG
>NZ_LZKY01000280.1:0-3342 GCF_001673055.1 Mycobacterium sp. 1245801.1 | reverse complement strand
AATCTCCGGCCTTCACGGCCGAAATGATCAGCGCGGCCTGCGCAGAATTGGGGGAGCGGGCACTGATTTGCGCCGGCGTCACCGACTATAGCGGGGTGCGGTGTTCCGACCACGTGAAGGTGGTGGGGGCGATCAATTACGCGGAGACCTTTCCAATTTGCCGCGCGGTGGTCCACCACGGCGGCGCGGGCACCACGGCTGCGGGGCTGCGCGCCGGAATTCCCGAGCTGGTCCTTTGGACGGAACACGATCAGCCGTTTTGGGGAGCACAGGTGAAACGACTGGGGGTAGGCACCGCCCGGCGCCTGTCAACCACCACCGGGCAAACACTTGCCGCGGACCTGCGCCGAGTCCTGACGCCAGAGTGCATCACCCGAGCCCGCGAGATCGCGACACAGATGACCAAGCCTGCCGAAAGCGCTTCGGCCGCTGCCGATCTTGTGGAAGCCTTCGCCCGCTCGGGGCGAGTTGGCTGATCGGGCTGAAGACGCGCCGGAGCTAGCACGTTTCTCCCAAAGTTGCGTCCGACAGGTGGGATTTAGCGCTTTGGAACTGCCGAAAGCCGGGACGGGCGGCGCTGGCTTTGAGTATGGTTTGGACGGGCATAAAGAGGTTGGATCAGAGGCTCTAGGGAGTCGGTGCTCATCGATTCGTTCGCCAAGCATCGGTGATCCGGTTGGTTGTTTTCAACGGCGAAGCACAACGTGCGGCCGAGAGCCTCCTGCGCCGTAACCGGCTAGGCGGTTGATTTGGGGATAGCTGATCGCACTGCGTGCTCGGACGGCGTCGAACAGAACTTGATCGGTGTAGAGCGCATGCGAGCGCGAGAGCCTGGCAGGGATCAGGCTTTTGATGGGCAAAACGCTTCCTGGGGTGAGGCGTTGCATGCAATTTGATGGCAAGGCACTCCCGCTGACGCGTGGTCAGTTGGACATATGGCTTGCGCATGAAATGGGCCGGGGGGGCGCGGAATGGCAGCTCGGTCTGCTGGGGCGAATCGCCGGTCCGGTAGACCGCGGTCATCTCGAACAGGCGATTCGGCAAGCGGTGCAAGAGGCCGAACCAGGCAGGGCCGCATTTGTTGAGGTCGACGGCCAGGTCCTGCAATACGCGGTCGATTATCCAGATGTGGCATTGGATTTCTACGATCTGATCCAGGCGGATGATCCGGCGCAGAAAGTTCAGGAAATAACCGGGACGATTCAACGGACGCCGATGCCGCTAAGCGGCCCGCTATTCAAGTTCGTTTTATTTCAAACTTCGTCTGATGAGTTCTATCTGTTCGCATGCTGTCACCACATAGCGGTGGACGGCCTAGGTATGGCGTTGGTCAGCCGTCGGGTCGCCGCTATCTACTCCGCGATCGTTTCGGGTGAAGCGATCCCGGCTGCTTCCTTCGGGTCGATACAGGACTTGATTGATTGCGAAACAGACTACGAAGCTTCCGCCGACTACCTTGCCGATAAGGCGTATTGGGCCGGCAAGCTCCCACTCGAACGCGGCTCGCATAGTTGGTCGCTCGGATCCACCGACGAGCATGACGCTTTTCGACCCTCTGCGCGGGTCCGGCTGGACTCGTCGGTCGTCGGCCGGCTAAAAGATTTATCCAAGTCGCTGCGCGTCCGCCGGTATTCATTGATCACCGCCGCCTGTGCACTGTTAGCGCGCGGGTGGAGCGCTGACGGCTCGGATGTGGTCCTCGATTTCCCGGTCAGCAGGCGAGTGAGTCCCGAATCCAAAACGCTCCCCGCAATGCTCACCGGGGTGTTGCCGCTGATTTTGAAAGTGCCACCCGACGTTACGCTGGCCGATTTTTGCCAGGATGTTGACGCCCGCATCAGGGAGCTGTTGCGGCACCAGCGTTTTCCCATAAGTGCCCTCGAGGGTGAGAATCGGCTTGCTGGCAGGAAGCGTGAATTTAAACGGCTAGCCGTCAATTTCATTCCTTCACGGCTGCTTCTGGATTTCGCTGGAGCCCCAGCGACAGCGACATATACCAGCCACGGTCCGGTGGAGCATTTCGGGTTGTTCTTCCAGGGCTTCGGGGACCAGCTCTACCTCAGCACGGCGGGTGCCGGGCTGCCGTTCTCAAATTTTGAGGTGCCCGACCTCGCGCGGCGGCTGTGTCGGGTGTTGGCGGCCATGGCGGACGAGCCGGGGCGGCGGTTGTCGTCGATTGATGTGGTCGATGACAGTGAACGCGAGGTGCTTTACCGGCAGGGCAATCGGGCGGCGTTGACCGCGTCGTCTAGGCCGTTGTCGATCCCAGCGCTGTTCGCGCGTCAGGTGGCCCGGACACCGGAGGCGATCGCGATCACCCATGCCGGCCGCGAGCTCACGTATCGAGGACTCGATGACGCTTCGACCGGGTTGGCGCAATTGATGCTGGAGCGCGGAGTCGGCACGGGATCCGTTGTGGGGCTGCTGTGTCCGCGTTCTATCGAGGCGATCACCGCGATGTTGGCGGTACTCAAAACCGGGGCGGCCTACCTCCCGATCGATCCCGCACATCCCGACGCGAGGAGCGGTTTCGTGCTCGCCGATGCCGCGCCCATCTTGGTGCTGACCACGGCAGGCTTGGCCGAACGTCTCGACGGACATGACGTCGCTTTTATCATCCTCGACGACGTGGCCGTTGGTTTTGAGCGCGCTGCCGCGTTGCCGGCGCCCAGGCCTGACGACGTCGCGTATCTGATTTACACCTCGGGCACCACTGGTGTCCCCAAAGGCGTTGCAGTCACCCATCGCAACGTCACTCGCCTGCTGGCAGCGCTGGACGACACAGTGCCTGGCGGCCCGGCCCAAGTGTGGTCACACTGCCACTCTTTGGCGTTCGACTACTCGGTGTGGGAGATCTGGGGCGCCTTACTGCGTGGCGGGCGGCTGGTAGTCGTGCCTGACGCGGTGGCGCGTTCCCCGCAGGACTTGCTTGCGCTGTTGATTGCGCAGCGGGTGACCGTGCTCAGCCAAACCCCGGCGGCGTTTTATGCGTTGCAGTCTGCTGACGCGTTGCAGCCGGCGCCGAGCCAGCTGGAGCTGCAGGCCGTGGTGTTCGGTGGGGAAGCGCTTGAACCGCAACGTCTTCGGCCGTGGCTGGACCGGTACCCGAGGTCGCCCCGCTTGATCAACATGTACGGCATCACCGAAACCACGGTGCACGCGTCGGTTCGGGAGATTGTGGCCGGCGATGTCGAGGGCATTGTCAGTCCCATCGGGGTGCCGTTGGATCACCTGGCGTTCTTTGTGCTGGACCAGTGGTTGCGTGCGGTGCCGGTGGGGGTGGTTGGTGAGTTGTATGTGGCCGGTGCTGGTGTGGGGGTGGGGTATTGGCGGCGTGCGTCG
>NZ_LZKY01000279.1:0-2384 GCF_001673055.1 Mycobacterium sp. 1245801.1 | reverse complement strand
CTGGGGCGAATGGGCCGAGCACGTCACAGACGTGGCGAACGCGACATAAATCCCCAAGTTAACGGCAAGGAGAAACGACATGACAGCACAGCGATGGGCCGCAGAGCATTCGGCCAAGGGTGCACCAGTCGGGATCGTGCTCTACGACGACGATGACGACCTGTTCACCGTCAAAACGAGGGACGGTGAGTGGGTGACCTACTCGCGGGATTATCTAGGCCAGCACAGTCCGCTAGGCGATGGTGACATCGACCGCGACCGTGGTGACCAAATCGTCGGCCAACTCGAAACCTGACGTAAGCACCGCAACGTTATCGGCGAAATTGAAGAGGATGAAATGAGCGTATGTGAGGACTGCGGGAAGCCCGATTGTGAGGGCGCTCGCACTCGGTACTGCCCCGATCGGTTCGGGTGCCCGTCGTGCGGCAAGGTTCACGGTGTTGCGCGGGGCTGCAACCCGTCTCCGGTGGACTGGACACTGGGACTGACGCCGCTATGACCAGGCGATTGATCCGCACGAATACCTGACGTAAATCCCCCAAGTTAACGGCAAGGAGAAACGATGGCGGAATTCAATCCCTGGCACTTTATCGACAAGTACCCAGGCCAATGCGCAGCCGAGGTGTCCCGCAAGGGCAACTCTGAGCCGTGCGACGAGGCGGCGTATGCCGTGGCAATGGACGACGAGGGGTTCTGGCCGGTGTGCATCAAGCACGCACGAGGACAGGGGCTGGTGCCGCTATCTGAAGTCCTTGAACACCGCGCCGGTTGACGTAAGGAGATCAGATGAGCGACCAACCGACTTCGCTGCGACATCCGCACGTTTGACCTGCGCGACACGATCGCCATAAAGCTGCTATTGCTCGCCAACCCGGGCGCCCCAATCTGGCCCGATGATATGGCACGCGCTCGGGAGGTTGTCGACGACCTAGCCGAGTACATCCGATTGACGTAAATCCCCCAAGTTATCGGCAAGGAGAAACCGTGTGCAATTGCTATTGCGCCAACTGTCACGGGCACCCGCTTGTGTGGTGCACCAGCGGTCACGACATCGACTGCCCGGTGCGCCAGGAACGCGCGAAGGTGACATAAGAGTTCGTTCTCGGCTCAGGCCACAGCCCCATCCGGGGGCGCCGGCGGCACCCACTGCTTCTGCTTCGGCGGCGGCGGCGGCCACGCCAACCACCGCTTAATCTGCCGCATCCCGTACATCGCGGCCAACACATACCCCACCGTGGACACGCAGATCAATACCCAAGCGGCGGTTTCCAACCCCAAACCCGGCAGGGCCATCGACAGTAGCTTCGCGACGACAGCCCAGCAGTTCACCGACACCGCAGCGAGATAGATTTTCGCCATGGTCGACGAATCGGCGTCGTAGCGCGCAATGATTGCCAACGCCCACAGCAGATGCCCGAGCACCCACAACGCCGCCCCGGACAGCACCACCCAGTAGGCGGCGAGCCAGGCGTTCGGCGGCTCGGTGAACAAGTCGCGCACGTGGCGGTCGGGCGATCCCGGCACGAACAGGCCGACCAGGGTGGGCAGCACGAACGTGGCGGGCAGCTCGAGCCGCCAGTGCCGCCACTGGGCCGCGTTCGTCAACTCAAGGCGGTTGAGCGTGACGTACGCGAACACGGTGATCCCGGTCAGGGATGCGATGTGGCCGACCATGTCCTCAAGGTTCCAAACCCCGGTGACGCGGTGCAAACAATCGAACGTCGGCGTAGCGAAAGGCATCATGCAGACGAGACCGACCAGGATGCCGGCGAGGTTAACGGTGGCGGCACTTTCCCACTTGTAGAACCAGGTGGTTCGCCGCACCCATAACCCTGCTGCTAGGGCTATGAGTGCGGCGAGGATGCCGTGATCAATTGACATACCGCGTCAAGATAGTGGCGGAATGCCCTTCCTGGGGCGCGGTTTCGGCTTCTTCTTAACTTCATCCAAGGTTCGCTTATCTGATTCATAGCTTCCCTGTTCGGCGTCGGACAGGGTGCGGGCCATGTTCAGCAGCGCCGACTTGGACCGTTCGGACAGCTCGTCGACGCTGGGCGGCAGCATGTCCACGAACCGGGATTGGCGGCGGTGGACGTCGATTCCTACGCTGCGGGCACATGCCAGGATGACGACCTCGATGTCGCAGGGCAGCGTGTCTGCCATGGCTTCGAGGGTCCGCGGCTCCGGGAACTCGTTGAGGCGTTCGCCGTTGGCGAATTGGTTCCAGCGTTGCGCTTTGATCGTGCCGCCGGACGCGGCTTCCAGATCCTTGTATGTCCGGTCACCCTTGAGTGACCGGATCAATTCAGGCAAGGTGAGATCGCCGTGCCTGTCATTGGTAGGCATTGTGTCCAACCCTTTTCTCTCGTGTCGGCGGACGCTTT
>NZ_LZKY01000278.1:0-4967 GCF_001673055.1 Mycobacterium sp. 1245801.1 | reverse complement strand
CGACGCCACCATCGGCGAGGTGGCGCTGGTGATGACCCCGCACCTGTCCGGCGAGCCGATCGGCCCCAAGGCGCTGAGCGGGCTGCTCGACGCGGCGCGGCGCCGCGGCGGCACGGCGCCGCCGGGTCCGTTGCGGCCCACCGTGGACCTCGAATCCGGGACGGGACTAGGGTCCGTCTACCGGATGCGGCTGGTGTTGCCGCAACTCGATCCGTCGGGCCTGACGCTGGGCCGCGTCGATGACGATCTGATCATCAGCGCCGGGGGATTGCGGCGCAGGGTTAGGTTGGCATCAGTACTTCGGCGGTGCACCGTGTTGGACGCACACCTACGGGGTAGCGAACTGACGGTGCGTTTTCAACCAGATCCGGAGGTGTGGCCGAAGTGAGTGGTGGGGGTCATTCCGACATCGGTCCGGAACTGCGCAGGCTCGCCCAGACGATCCTCGACGGCATCGACCCCGCGGTGCGCGCGGCGGCGGCGCTGACGGCCGGCGCGGGCGTGGGCACCGGTAAGTGCCAACAGGTGTGGTGCCCGGTATGCGCGCTGGCCGCGCTGGCCACCGGCGACCAGCACCCGTTGCTCACCGCGATCGCCGACCACAGCATCGCCCTGCTCGAGGTGATTCGCGACATCGTCAACGACATCGACCGGTCCGGCGGCCCGGCGCCGGAACCGCCGCCCGACGGTCCGCCCGGTGGCGGGCCCGGCGCTCCCGCGGACGCCGCATCGCGGACCCGGTATCAGCCCATCCCGGTCACGCTCGAGGAGTGAGCCGCCTGCGTCGCAGGTGGTCGGTTCGGGTGGGGATGGGTACAGTTGGCGCAGAACATCAGCGGGAATAGCCGAGAGGGAGGGCCATGTGGTACTGGCTGTTCAAGTACGTGCTCCTCGGCCCGCTGCTGTCACTGCTGGGGCGCCCGAAAGTCGAAGGCCTAGAACACGTTCCGAGTTCCGGGCCGGCGATACTGGCCAGTAACCACCTGGCGGTGATGGACAGCTTCTACCTTCCGCTGGTGGTGCGTCGCCGGATCACGTTTTTGGCCAAGTCGGAGTACTTCACCGGCACCGGTTTCAAGGGCTGGTTCCAGCGGTGGTTCTTCACCGCCGTCGGCCAGGTGCCGATCGACCGCACCGACGCCGACAGCGCCCGGGCCGCGCTCACGACGGCGCAGCAGGTGCTGAGCCAGGGCAAGCTGCTGGGCATGTACCCCGAGGGCACCCGGTCACCGGACGGCCGGCTGTACAAGGGCAAGACGGGACTGGCCCGGCTGGCGCTGGAGACCGGTGTTCCGGTGATCCCGGTCGCGATGATCGGCACCAACGTCGTCAACCCGCCCGGCACGAACATGCTGCGGTTCGGCCGGGTCACCGTCCGCTTCGGCAAGCCGATGGACTTCTCCCGGTTCGACGGGCTGGCCGGCAACCGCTTCATCGAGCGGGCCGTCACCGACGAAGTGATCTATGAGCTGATGGGGCTGTCCGGTCAGGAATACGTCGACATCTACGCGGCGAGCCTAAAAAAGGGCGGTGACGACGGCGCCGCCAACGGCGAGGCCGTCCGGATCCCCGAAACCGCAGCCGGTTAGCCGACGGCGGTAGCCGGCGCCAGCTGCTGCGGGGCCGCATCCCGTGCCAATCCGCGGGCGGTGACGGTGACACCCACCGTGACGAGCACCGCCAGCGCCCACCACACATAGGACATCCCGGCGAGCTGACGCCACCAGATCGCGCTGGCCTCGTGGTGCTTGGGCAGCAGGTCGATCGGCGACCACCGCATCAGCGCCACCCCCGCGGCGCTGACCACGATCAGCGCCGCGTTGCGGCGCCGCCAGCCCACGATCGCCGTCACCAGCACCGCCGGCAGCACCCAGACCCAGTGGTGCGACCAGGACACCGGCGAGACCACCAGCCCGAACAGCGCGACGCAGACCAGCGCGAGCGTGGGCTCATCGGCGCGCAACACCCGTCGCATCGCCCAGACCGTCAGCGCCAGCACCAGCAGCGACGCGGCCACCCAGAGCAGGGAGCGTTCCTGCTGCCCGAGCCCCAGCCGGGCCAGCGCGCCGGCGATGTTCTGGTCGGTGTTCAACGACGCGGAACCGATCCGGTCGGTGTGGTGCACGGTGTGCGTCCAGTACTCCCACGAGTCGTTCCAGGCCAGCACGAAACCCAGCAGCGTCGCCCCCACGAAAGACGCCAGCGCGGTCAGCGCGGCCCGGGTGTCACGGCGCAGCAGGAAATAGAGCAGGAACACCGCCGGGGTCAGCTTCAGCGCCATACCCAGGCCCAGCAGCAGCCCGCGCGGCCACGGCGTGCACCGCGGCACGCAGTCGGCGACCACCAGCGTCATCAGCACCACGTTGATCTGGCCGAAGGCGAAGTTCGAGCTGATCGGTTCCAGCCAGACCGTCGCCGCCGCCGCGGCGACGATCGCCAGCCACCACCGGCGCAGCCAGGCCGGACCGGGCAGCGTCGCCGAGGTGCGCCAGACGTCGAGGCGGGTCAGCACGATCACCGTGGACACCACCAGCAGCAACAGTGTCAGGGCGGTGATCGCGACGCTGGCGGTGGGCATGTGCATCCAGGCGAACGGGCAGAACACGATGGCCGCCAGCGGCGGATAGGTGAACGGCAGATCCACGATCGGCGTGTGGAACAGCACGTCCCCGCGATACAGCGGGTGGCCGTCCATCCACGCCCGCGCGCCCATCTGATAGACGTCGATGTCGATGCGATAGGGCGTGTGCCCGAACAGCTGCCACGCCGCATAACTGAGCCCCGCGGCGGCGGTCAGCCACGCCAGCCCCCACCCCAGCACCCACCCGGGGCCCCGCTTGCCTGCCAAGCCCACGCCGGGCGCCTGCCGTGTACTCATGTCGCACCACAGCGTAATGGGTGCGCGGCCCCCGACCCGCCTGGTGCAGCGCGGGTCCCACCTGCCCGGCGCAGACAGGCGTAGCTTTCAAGAGTGCTCCATTCGTTCGTGTCCGAGGTGACCCGATGGTTTGCCCACGACGTGTACGACCGCGGGCACCTGCCGCTGCTGTGCTGCCTGGTCGCCTTCATCCTGACGTTTTTCGTCACGCGGACGTTCGTGCGGTTGATCCGGCACCGCGCGGACAACGGCAGGCCCACCCGGTGGTGGCACCCGCGCAACGTCCACGTCGGGGGAGTGCACATTCACCACGTGACCTTCGGGGTGGTGCTGACCCTGCTCTCCGGCCTGACGCTGGTCACGCTGGCCATCGACGGGCATGAACCCGAATTCACCATCGCGGCAGCCTTTTTCGGGATCGGCGCCGCCCTGGTTCTGGACGAGTACGCACTGATCCTGCACCTGTCCGACGTGTACTGGTCCGAAGACGGCCGCACCTCGGTGGACGCGGTGTTCGCCGCGGTGGCGGTGGCCGGGCTGTTGATCATGGGTCTGCACCCGCTGATGTTTTTCCTGCCGATCTGGCACAACGCCGACTCGGCACTGCTGCGGGCCATGGTGGCCAGCGCCATGGCGCTGACGTTGCCCCTGGCCGTCGTGGTGGTGCTCAAGGGCAAGGTGTGGACCGGCCTGCTGGGCATGTTCCTGGTCATCCTGCTGGTGATCGGCGCCATCCGGCTGTCGCGCCCGCACGCCCCGTGGGCGCGGTGGCGGTATTCGACGCAACCGGACAAGATGCGCCGCGCGCTGCAACGCGAGCGGAGACTGCGCCGCCCGGTGGTGCGGGCCAAGCTGTACCTGCAGTGCGCCATCGCCGGCACACCGCGGCTGCCCGACGAACGCACCGTCGACGCAACGCTCGACCACGAGATCCACCCCGCGCCGGCGCCCACCGGGCCCATCCTGATCAGTCGGTAGCCGGCTTCCCGGCCGATGGACCGGCTCCTCTTTCGTGCCGTGCCGGTACTCATCGTCGCCGGTCTAGGCCGATGGACCGGCTCCTCTTTCGTGCCGTGCCGGTACTCATCGTCGCCGGTCTAGGCCGATGGACCGGCTCCTCTTTCGTGCCGTGCCGGTACTCATCGTCGCCGGTCTAGGCCGATGGACCGGCTCCTCTTTCGTGCCGTGCCGGTACTCATCGTCGCCGGTCTAGGCCGATGGACCGGCTCCTCTTTCGTGCCGTGCCGGTACTCATCGTCGCCGGTCTAGGCCGATGGACCGGCTCCTCTTTCGTGCCGTGCCGGCACTCATCGTCGCCCGTCTAGGCTTTCTCCGGTGCGGTACTTCTACGACACCGAATTCATCGAGGACGGCCGCACCATCGAGCTGATCTCGATCGGGGTGGCCGCCGAAGACGGCCGCGAGTACTACGCGGTGTCCACCGAATTCGACCCCGAGCGCGCCGGGCCCTGGGTGCGCGCCAACGTGCTGCCCAAGCTGCCGCCTCCGGCGTCGCAGCTGTGGCGCTCGCGCCGCCAGATCCGGGAGGACCTGGAGGACTTCTTCGGCCTGAATTCCGGGCGGGCGGCCGCCGAGCCGATCGAGCTGTGGGCGTGGGTGGCGGCCTACGACCACGTGGCCTTGTGTCAGCTGTGGGGCACCATGCCGGAGCTGCCGCGAGCGATCCCGCGCTTCACCCGTGAGCTGCGGCAACTGTGGGAGGACCGGGGCAGCCCACGGATGCCGCCCCGATCGTCCGACGCGCACGACGCGCTGGTCGACGCGCGCGATCAACTCCGCAGATACCGGCTCATCACCGGTGGGGACTGAGACGCCGGCGGGACGCACCCGGCCGGGCCGCGTTCCCGCAGATCAGCCCTGACCAGGGACCCCCGCGCCGCGGTTACGATGGACCGATGAACTGGACCGTCGACATACCGATCGATCAGCTGCCGCCGCTGCCGCCGCTGCCGACCGATCTGCGGGCGCGGCTGGACGCCGCACTGGCCAAACCGGCCGCCCAGCAGCCCAGCTGGCCCGCCGACCAGGCGACGGCGATGCGCACGGTCCTCGAAAGCGTCCCGCCGGT